>JBNKHB010000020.1:0-17911 GCA_050290125.1 Robiginitalea sp. | reverse complement strand
CAGGGGGTCGGCGGACAGGCTGAAATAGGCTCTGAAGTACCCGAATCCAGCACTTAATCGATCATCTGCCTTGCGAAATCGGACCGGGCTCCTTAGCCGGGTCTCGACAAAGGGTTCGATTACCGACCGCCGGGTCGGAAACGGGTAGTTGGACGATGTTTTGCCAAATCGAGGGGGTGCGGCCGCCAATTCCCCCGCAAGGCCCTTGCATTTTCTTTGTATTTTTTAGCGGAGATACCGAATTATGATTGACAAGATCCCTCTGGAGAACATTCTCTTCCTGGACATCGAAACCGTGCCGGAAAAGGCGGAATATTCCGAGCTTTCCGAAGAGGCCCGGGAGCTGTGGGAACTCAAATCGCGGTTTCAGCGCAAAGAAGAGTTTACGGCGGAGGAATTTTACGAGCGCGCCGGCATCTGGGCGGAGTTCGGGAAGGTGATCTGCATCTCGGTAGGATTCTTTGCCAGCAGCGGCGCCCGTCGCCAATTCCGGCTGCGGAGTTTTTCCGGGGAGGAACCCGATTTACTTGAAGCTTTTGCCCGGCTGCTGAACGAACACTTTAACCGGCCCCGGCAACTGCTTTGCGCCCACAACGGCAAGGAGTTCGATTTTCCATACCTGGCGCGCCGGATGCTGATCAACGCGCTCCCCCTGCCCGAGAAACTCAACCTTTTTGGCAAGAAACCCTGGGAAGTGCCGCACCTGGACACCATGGAACTATGGAAATTCGGGGACTTCAAAAACTACACCTCCCTGCGGCTCCTGGCCTATATACTGGGAATTCCCTCGCCTAAGGTAGATTTGGACGGCAGTAAAATCCGATCGGTATATTATGAGGAACACGATCTGGAGCGGATTGTGCGCTACTGCGAGCTGGATGTGGTCACTACGGCCCAGATCTTCCTGCGCCTGCGCGGGGAACCCCTCCTTAAAGAAGAACGTGTGGTCCGGGTTCCGAAATGAGCGGTAAATGGTTCTGATAATGCTGTAACAACGCTCCCTTTTTTTCGTCAAACCCTGGTACCCCATCGGTAGAACCAACAATCCGTACGTCAAAAGAGCTGTCCTGAAGCACTCACCGAGTACAGCATCAACATCTAAATCAACTCAATGAAAAGATTATTTGCAATATGTTTTGCGCTGGCCATGCTAAGCGCCTGTAACAATCCAACAGAATCCGGTGTCACCCAACAACCCACTTTGGAGGATTATGAAGTTGGCGAAAAATGGGTTTGGAAGTATAAAGGCGTAACAACGGAAGGAGAAATACGCTCGCAAGGAGAAGATACAAGGGTAATCGTCAGCGTTGATGGGACTTTAGGTATGGTAATCGGAACCGATACGATCCCTGTAGCGGACATTGTGAAGCCAGATGAGAGTGAAAACCCCAAATATGACTGGCCTCTTAAAGCGGGCAAAAAGTGGAAATTTGAAAATAGCTGGACCAGTCAGGATGGCACAACCGGCACGCAAAGTCAGGATGTTGAGATTTTATCCTTCAAAGAAGAGACGGTAGAAGCGGGAACATTTATGGCTTACGCCATCCATTACAAAGGTACCATCACGAATTCGAGAGGATATAGCGCCGACACGGATGAGGTTTGGTGGTATGCCCCCGCAGTAAAGAACTTTATCAAGCTTACCCAAACCCAGGATGATTTTTTATACGAGGAGGAATTGATCGAATATTCAAGACCTTAATAAATCACTGACGGCACCTGATCTGCCCGCAGTTATAAGCACGGGCTCACGGATGATACCGCAGCCGCACATAGACCGGGAAATGGTCTGAGTAGCCCCCCAGGTACTTCCGCCCCACATAGGTGCGGAAGGGCTTGCCCTTAAAGGGCTTGCTCCATTCCTTGAGGAATTTCGGATCAAAGATGTTTGCGCCGGCAAAGCTGTGGGTGTTAGGGGCGGGCTGCAGGAAGGAACTCGAGAGCATGATCTGGTCAAAGAGCATCCAGCTGCGTTTGTAATTGGCGGAACCGCGCTCCGGGCCCAGCAATCCTTCCATAGGGTTGTGCAGCGGCGCCGACCCAAGCAGGTGGCGGATGCTGTCCGAATACGGGTCGTCGTTAAAGTCCCCCATGATCAGGAAATTGGGATCGGATTCCTGCGCCGCAATACCCTGCATCAAGGAAAGCAGCGTCTTGGCCGCCTGCAGGCGTTTGTGGGCGGTCAGGTCTGCCCCGTCCCGGCGGGACGGCCAGTGGTTGACCAGCACGTGTACCCGTTCCCCGTTCAAGGTGCCGCTTACGTGCAGGATGTCGCGTGTATAATCCCTGCGGCCGTCTACCTCGTAGACCAATAAGGGGATGGCCTGGTGGCTGTCCGGGGTAAAGTAGTCCCTGTGAAAGAGCAGGCCCGTATCGATCCCCCGCTCGTCCGGGGAATCGTAGTGTACGATCTCCAGGCCGCTGCCCTGCAGCCACTCCGTCCGGAGCAAATCCTCCAGCACCCGCCGGTTCTCGAGCTCCGCCACCCCGAGCAATACCGGAAACGGGCTCTGACTGCCCTGGCCCAAATGGGCAATGGCACGACCCAGCTTGTACAGCTTGTTCCGGTACCGGCGGTGCGTCCACCGCTTAAAGCCGCGCGGCGTAAAATCGTCGTCCAGCAGCTCCGGGTGGTTCCGGGTGTCGAAGAGGTTTTCCAGGTTGTAGAAACCCACGGTATACTCTGGGAATGCTTCCATAGGCCGATACGCTCAGGCCTAAAAATACAAAAATGACTTCGCTGCCGTTTCCGTAGCTTTGCACCACATTACGTGACACATGCTGGAGATTAAGGACAACGTATATGAGAAGGCGGTACTGATCGGCGTGATCACCCGCGAGCAGCCGGAGGAGAAGGTTGACGAATACCTGGACGAGTTGGAATTCCTGACGTATACCGCAGGGGGCGAGGTACTCAAGCGGTTTGTGCAGCGGATCGACACGCCCAATCCCAAGACGTTTATCGGCAGCGGCAAGCTGGACGAGGTGGCCCGCTTCGTAAAAGAGCACGAGGTGGGTTCGGTGATCTTCGACGATGAGCTGAGCCCGGTGCAGCAGCGGAATATCGAACGCGAACTGCGCTGCAAGATCCTGGACCGTACCGGCCTGATCCTCGACATCTTTGCCCAGCGCGCCAGCACCAGTTATGCGCGCACCCAGGTGGAGCTGGCCCAGTATGAATACCTGCTGCCCCGGCTCACGGGCCTGTGGACGCACCTGGAACGGCAGCGAGGCGGGATCGGGATGCGCGGACCGGGGGAGACGGAGATCGAGACCGACCGCCGGATCGTCCGCGACCGGATTGCACTGCTCAAGAAGAAGCTGGGCAAGATCGACAAGCAGATGGAGACGCAGCGGGGCAACCGCGGCTCCCTGGTACGGGTGGCCCTGGTGGGGTACACCAACGTAGGGAAGTCCACGCTCATGAACGTGATCAGCAAAAGCGAGGTCTTTGCCGAGAACAAGCTCTTTGCCACCCTGGATACCACGGTGCGGAAAGTGGTGTTGGGCAACTTGCCCTTCCTGCTCAGCGATACGGTTGGGTTTATCCGGAAGTTGCCCACCCAACTGGTGGAAAGCTTTAAAAGCACGCTGGACGAGGTGCGGGAGGCGGACCTGCTCCTGCACGTGGTGGACATCTCCCACCCGAGCTTTGAGGACCATATCGATTCGGTGAACCAGATCCTGGACGAGATCGACTGCGCGGACAAACCCACGCTGATGATCTTCAACAAGATTGATCTGTACCAGCCGGAAGAACTGGATGAGGACGACCTGGTGACCCCGCGTACCACCCGGCATTACAGTATTGCCGAATGGAAGCAAACCTGGATGCAGCAGGTCTCCGGCAAGGCCGTCTTTATCTCGGCCTTAAGCCGGGAAAACCTGGAGGAATTCCGTAAGGCGGTCTACCGCGAAGTGCGCGAGATCCACATAACCCGCTTTCCCTATAACAACTTCCTGTACCCGGAGAACCTGGATGCGTACAGCGAGGGAACGCCCTGATGCCAGACGTTCATCGATGAAACCGATCTGCTGATCGGGCACACCACAAAAGCGGGAAGATTGGCAACATATTTTCTGGCCTATTCAATTGAACCTGCTATCTTTACATTGTGTTTAAGTGATAGTGTTTATCCCAAATCGCACCGGAACTGAAGACATGCTAAATAACCAGATGGTATAACCTACCCCAACAAAAAGCCCCGACGCAATCGTCGGGGCTTTTTTTTATCCTTGTTTTTTCCGGCTCAAAACTTATAGCTCAGCCCCAAAGTCCAGTAGGTTTGCAGGTCGTTGTCTACGGTGTCGAAGGTAGCCGCGGTGTCTCCCTGTGTATTGATCGCATAGTTGAGCGCCTCCTGCTTGTTGCTGCGCAGGCCAAAGTCAAAGCCAACCCCGATCACCTTCCACAGCGTGTAGCTGAAGGAGTTGGTCCAGGTCCAGTTATTCAGGTCGCTGCTTTTGTAACTCATAAAGGCCGATAAATTGGACTTGAAGGCAATCGCCCCGAAGTCGCGGGTATAATCGGCCAGGATCTTGGTACCCATTGAGGACTCGAAGATGTCGTCCTCCTTGCTGAATACAAAATTGTAGTTAAGCGGATGGACCACTACGATCAGGTTCGGGATTGGGGTCCAGGTAGCTCCCACCCCTAAGTCCAGATATCCGGGATCGTTGAAGTTGTCCAGCAGCGTGGTGCGGTATTCCCCGAGGGCGGAGATGGCGAAGTGTTCACTCAGTTTCCGGCCGTACAGCGAGGACAGGTTAAAGACGTCCACCGCCTGGCGGAAGCTGTCGTTATCCGTGGGATCGTCCTTGTCGTCAAGTTTTACCCAGCTCAGGTTCAGCAGTCCGGAATTGCGCCAGAAGAATTTCTCCTGCTGCAGGTTGGCGAAGCCGTTTACGGTAAAACCTATGTTTCCGGAGGAGTTGTTGGGGAGGCCTTGTGCATACCAGTTACTGAAGTTGGAGATGCTCCCGCCGATGGTCCCGAACGCCCCGATCTTCCAGCCCGGCAAGGCGTCGATCTGGGCCTGGATGGCATCGGCCCGGCCCTGGATGGCCGAGATGGAATCCTTCTTTTCCGCCAGGGACGCTTTCAGTTCATCCTCGGTCTGGGCGTAGCCGGAGGCCGCCAAAAGCAGGCCCAGAGCTACCAGGTAAACTCTTTTCATAATAGCTAGTGTTTAAATGGTTATGAACGGCTAAAGTAAGAAATGTTGATAAAAAGCGCAGGTTATCAACACTATTTTCTACGGAAGACGGGGACGGAAGAACAGGCTTCCCCGTAATGGACCGCGCGCGCCACTTCATGCAGTCGCTCCAGCGCATCCACGTAGGCGGATGGGGGTACGGGCAGATGGCTACAACCCTTGATAATCACGGGTTTATCGCGGAATTCCTCCAGGTCCAGCCCGTCCAGGCTTTCCCGGAATACGACGGTCTCAAGCTCGGCCTCAGAACCGGCCACCACCCGCGCGGCCAACGGGGAAAGATAGGTGCTTATCAACATATAGGCCCAAACCGGTACGATGGCGTCCGTTGTGCATAACAAGGCCACGTAGGCATCCTGGTACCGGGACCAGTCATGGGATTTCAGCGCCTCGCGAAAGGCCTGTTCCCTGAGGATAATCCCCTGGTCCAGCCACTGGCTGATGTCGATGGTAAAACGGGGACCTTTGGGGTACCAGGCCTCCAGGTCCAGGGTCTTGAGCGGGCTTTTGGCCACCCGGTTTACGATTTCCCCTTCCATTGGTTGCGGTTTAAAGCAGGCCCAATTCCAGCTTGGCCTCTTCGCTCATCAGTTCCTGGGTCCAGGGCGGGTCAAAGGTGATCTCCACCTCGGCATCCGACACCAAATCGAGGGATTTGACCTTTTCCTCCACCTCTACCGGCAGGCTTTCGGCCACCGGGCAGTTGGGGGAGGTGAGGGTCATCAGGATGCGCACTTCCCGGTCTTCGTTCACCAGTACGTCGTAGATGAGGCCCAGTTCGTAGATATCTACCGGGATCTCGGGGTCGTATATGGTCTTGAGGACCCGGACGATCTTTTCGCCCAGTTCCTGCGTATCGATACCTGTTTCTTGTTCCATAGTTGCTGTATTAGGGAGCGGGTTTCAGGATTCCAGTTGGGTTTCATACGCCACCGCGTATAGCTTCAGCTGCTTGATCATGCTCACCAGTCCGTTGGCGCGCGTGGGCGAAAGGTGCTCCTTCAACCCGATCTCGTCGATAAAGCCGGTGTCCGCTGCAATGATATCGCCCGGTTTCTGTCCCGAAAACACCCGGATCAAAATGGCGATGATCCCCTTGGTGATGATGGCGTCGCTATCCGCAGTGAACAACAGGCGGCCGTCTTCCAGTTCGGCATGCACCCAGACCTTGCTTTGGCAGCCTTTGATCAGGTGGTCTTCCGTCTTGTACTTCGGGTCGATCAGCGGCAGGCTTTTTCCGAGTTCGATCATGTACTCGTAGCGCTGCATCCAGTCGTCGAAGAGCGAAAACTCGTCAACGATCTCCTCCTGGATCTCCCGTATTTCCTTATGCTCCATATCTGCAAAAGTACGATAAGAATGCGCGCCGTTCAACTTGATCGGCCGAGCCCCTTACTATTGGGATCAGGACAGCATCCGCTGCGCCTTGCGGACCCCCTCCGCCAGGCGGTCGGCTTCTTCCATGGTGTTGTAAAAGCTAAAGCTGGCCCGCACCGTCCCCGGGATGCCGTAAAAATCCATCACCGGTTGCGCGCAATGGTGACCCGTCCGCACCGCAATGCCCAGCTTGTCCAGGATGGTACCCACGTCATAGGGGTGGATGCCCTCCAGGTTAAAGGAGATCACCGCGGTTTTCCGGGCGGCCTGCCCGTAGATCTTCAGCCCGTCGATGGCCAGGAGCTTTTCGGTCGCGTATTCAAGGAGCTCTTCCTCATAGGCCGCGATCCGGTCCATTCCGATGGCGTTCAAATAATCCAGGGCGGCGCCGAAAGCGATGCCGCCACAGATATTCGGGGTGCCGGCCTCGAATTTATGGGGGAGCCCGGCATAGGTGGTCTTTTCAAAGGTCACTTCGGCGATCATCTCGCCCCCGCCCTGGTAGGGCGGCAGCTTCTCCAGCCACTCCTCCTTCCCGTACAGGGCGCCGATGCCGGTGGGCCCGCAGAGCTTGTGGGCGGATATCGTATAGAAGTCCACGTCCAGCGCCTGCAGGTCGGCCTTCAGGTGCGGGGCCGCCTGGGCCCCGTCCAATAATATGGCTGCTCCGGCCGCATGGGCCGCGTCAATGATTTCCTCAACGGGGTTCACGGTCCCCAGCGCATTGGATACGTGGTTGCAGAATACGAGCTTGCTGCGGTCGTTCAGCCCTTCCTTAAAGCTATCCAGCACCAATTCGCCATTCTCGTTCATGGGGATCACCCGCAGTCGCGCACCGGTCCGTTCGCAGAGCATCTGCCAGGGCACGATGTTGGAATGGTGCTCCATGGCGGAGACCCAGATCTCGTCCCCGGGTTCCAGGAAAGAGGTAAAGCCCTGGGCCACCAGGTTGATGCCGTGGGTAGTGCCGCTGGTAAAAAGGATTTCATGGGCATGGGCGGCATTCAGGTGCTTCTGGATCTTTATCCGCGCCTGCTCATAGGCATCCGTGGCCTCCTGGGCCAGGGTGTGCACCCCGCGGTGGATATTTGCGTTATAGCGGGAATAGTAATCCACGATGGTGTCGATCACCTGCTGTGGCGTCTGCGAGGTGGCCGCATTGTCCAGGTACACCAGGGGCTGCCCGTTCACTTTGCGGGAAAGAATAGGGAAGTCCTGGCGGATGCGGCTAGGATCGAACATGGTCTCAGTTGAGGTTTCGTACTGCCGGCCCGGCACTACAGGTTAAACCCGAGGTTTACCCCAAGCTTGTTCGCGATCAGTTTGTTGATCCGGGTCTTGAGCTCGGGGATGCGGACACTTTCCAATACGTTGTTGGCAAAGGCATACATCAGCAAAGCCTCGGCCTCCTTATGAGGGATGCCGCGGCTGCGCAGGTAAAACATTGCGTCGCGGTCCAGCTGTCCTACCGTACAGCCGTGGGAGCACTTTACGTCGTCCGCAAAGATCTCCAGTTGCGGTTTGGTATTGATGGAGGCCTTGTCGCTGATCAGCAGGTTGTTGTTCTGCTGGAAGGCGTTCGTTTTCTGCGCGATCTTGTCCACGATGATCTTCCCGTTGAAGACCCCGGTGGAGCGGTCCCCGAAGATGCCCTTGTAGTCCTGGTGGCTTTCGCAATCCGGTTGCTGGTGATGTACCAGGGTATGGTGGTCCACATGCTGTTTGTCGCCCAGGATGGTCACACCCTTAAGGATGGAATTCATGTGGTCCCCGTCCTGATAGAAATTCAGGTTGTTCCGGGTGAGCTTGCCGCCGAAAGAAAACGTGTGCACGCTTACCTGGCTGCCGGCTTTCTGGTCGATATAGGTATTGTCGATAAGCGAGGCACTGGTATGGTCGTTCTGCACCTTGTAGTAATCCACAATGGCGTTCCGTCCTGCAAAGATCTCGGTCACCGAGTTGGTCAGTACCTCGTGGTCGGTGAGGCTCTGGTGGCGTTCGATCACCTGTATCTCCGCGTTTTCCTCCACAATGATCAGGTTCCGCGGTTGCAGCATCAGGGCCGCTTCGTTGCCGGTGGCCAGGTGCAGGATCTGCACCGGTTTCCGGGGCGCCTTGTTCTTGGGGATGTAGATATAGGCCCCCTCGCGGGTAAAGGCGGTATTCAGGTTGGTGAGCGAATCCTGCCGGGAAGCCACCTTGTTGAAATACACGTCGATGATGGGGCGGTACATGGGCTTGGTGAGCGCTGCGCTCATCAGACAAATGTCCACGCCGTCGTGTGTGGTTTCGGAAAGGTAGGAGCTGTAGATCCCGTCGATGAAAACGATCTTGTACGTATCGATCTCGTGCAGGAAATACTTCTTGATATCCCGGTATTCCAGGCCGGTATCTTCCTTTGGGAACAGGCTGAAGTCAGTGTTCTGCAAGCCCGCCAGTGAGGTGTATTTCCAGGCCTCCATTTTCCGTGTGGGGAAGCCCAGGTCCTCAAAATTCCGGATAGCCTCTGACCGGATATCGTGGACTGGGTTGTCCAGGTCCACCTGGTTTTCAAAGGCCATAAAGGAAGCGAGTAGTTTTTCTTTCAGATCCATGTGTCTCTGGTGTTTCCTGTTGCGCGGGAGGCCTTACAGTACGGTCTCCTGCTTGATCCAGTCGTATCCTTTTTCCTCCAGTTCCAGCGCCAGTTCCTTGGTGCCGGATTTAACGATCTTGCCATCGTGGATCACGTGGACAAAATCGGGGATGATGTACTCCAGCAGCCGTTGGTAGTGGGTAATCACCAAAAAGGCGTTGTCCTTGCTGCGCAGCCGGTTGACCCCGTTGGCCACGATCCGGAGGGCATCGATGTCCAGTCCGGAATCCGTCTCGTCCAGGATGGCGAGTTTGGGCTCCAGCATGGCCAGCTGGAAAATCTCGTTCCGCTTTTTCTCCCCGCCGGAGAAGCCTTCGTTCAGCGAACGGGAAAGGAATTTCCGGTCGATCTCCAACAGTTCGGCTTTCTCGCGGATCTGCTTCAGCATCTCGTTGGCCGGCATGTCTTCCAGGCCCTGCGCCTTGCGGGTCTCGTTGATGGCAGTTTTCATGAAGTTGGTCACCGTAACCCCCGGGATCTCCACCGGGTATTGGAAGGACAGGAAAATGCCTTTATGGGCCCGCTCTTCGGGCGCCAGGTCGTCCAGGTCTTCTCCCTGGAACAGGATCCTCCCTTCGGTAACCTCGTAATCTTCCTTGCCGGCGATCACAGAGGCCAGGGTGCTCTTCCCGGAACCGTTAGGTCCCATGATAGCGTGGATCTCTCCCGGTTTCACTTCCAGGTCGATGCCTTTCAGGATGTCTTTATCCTCGATGCCTGCGTGCAGGTTCTCTATTTTTAACATGCTCATCATTTAAGGTAATCTGGTGCTTTTGGTAAAGCGTTGAAATCTTCTTTGCTGTGCTGGAGGTAAACCTTTGCCCCTACGGAATCCGCAAAAGCCTCGAACAGGTCCATGCTTTCCAGCGTTTGTTTTACGTCGAAATTAAAGATCGGCACCCGTTTGTTCTGCCGGCTCAACTGCAGGTGATACAAGTCCCCGCTGAGGAGGAGCGGCCCGTGTTCGGGCAGGTTCACGAACAAGGCGCAGTGGCCGGGGGTATGTCCCGGCATGAATTTGATCACCACCGTGCCGTCTCCGAATACATCGTAATCGCCCTTGATCTTTTCAATGTGTTGAAGGTCGTTGACGGCGTTGTAGACATCGGGCTGGTTTTGTTGCATGCCGATGCTGGTGACAAAATCGTATTCCGCCTCCTGGACCAGCCAGGTAGCGTCCGGCACGTTTTCGGCGTGTCCGATGTGGTCAAAATGGGTATGGGAGAGCGCCAGGTATTCGATGTCATCCACGGACAACCCGATCTTCTCCAACTGCGTGTGCAGGGAATCCGGCCTGGAGACCGTAAAGGCCCCGCTGGGGTCCGTAAACGGTTCGTCCATGGCCACCAGCGACTCCGGCAGGCCTGCATCCCACATCAGGGTGCCTTTCGGGTGTTCGATGATATAATAGGCATCGGCGAATTCGGCGGTCTGGTCTTTGTAGGCTTCGTCCTGGGCAAAGAGCTCCAGCTTGTTAACGCCAACCGTGCCTCCGTCCAGCACATACATCCTGATTTCGGGTGCTGAATCTGCCTCGGTTTCCGCCTCGGCCACTTCCCTGGAAGCCTTGTCTTTACAGCCCGCTGCCAGGGTGGCAACGGCTAATAAACCGATCAGTATTTTTGATGTTCTCCTCATTTCGTCTATCCTACGGAGCCTTCCAGGCTGATTTCCAGTAACTTCTGTGCTTCTACGGCAAATTCCATGGGCAGTTTATTCAATACTTCCTTGCTGAATCCGTTGACGATCAGCGCGATCGCTTTCTCTGTGTCGATGCCGCGCTGGTTGCAATAAAAGATCTGGTCTTCCCCGATCTTGCTGGTCGTGGCCTCGTGCTCGATCTGCGCCGACGGATTCTTTACCTCGATGTAAGGGAAGGTATGCGCGCCGCAGCGGTTGCCCATCAGCAGCGAATCGCACTGGGAGAAATTCCTCGCATTGGCTGCGCGGCTGCCCACCTGCACCAGGCCGCGGTAGCTGTTCTGCGACTGCCCGGCCGATATCCCTTTGGAGATAATGGTGCTCTTGGTATTCTTGCCCAGGTGGATCATTTTGGTGCCCGTATCCGCCTGTTGGTGATTATTGGTAACGGCAATGCTGTAGAATTCCCCGATGGAATAGTCGCCCTTAAGGACGCAGGACGGGTATTTCCAGGTGATGGCCGAACCGGTCTCTACCTGGGTCCAGGAGATCTTGGCGCGCGTCTCGCACAAGCCGCGCTTGGTAACGAAGTTGTACACCCCGCCCTTTCCTTCTTTGTCCCCCGGGAACCAGTTCTGGACGGTGGAGTACTTGATCTCGGCATCGTCCAGCGCAATGAGTTCCACCACGGCGGCGTGCAGTTGATTCTCGTCCCGCGAGGGCGCCGTACATCCTTCCAGGTAACTGACATAGCTTCCTTCGTCCGCAATCACCAGGGTCCGCTCAAACTGCCCGGTGCCCGCCTGGTTGATCCGGAAATAGGTGGAGAGTTCCATGGGGCAACGCACCCCTTTTGGGATATAGCAGAAGGAGCCGTCGGAGAAAACGGCCGAGTTCAGGGCGGCATAGAAATTATCCGTCCGCGGCACCACGCTGCCGATATATTTTTTGACCAGATCCGGATGTTTTTGGATGGCCTCGGAAATAGAGCAAAAGATGATTCCTTTCTCAGCGAGCGTTTCCTTGAAAGTAGTGGCCACCGAAACGGAGTCCATCACGAAGTCCACGGCCACGCCGGCCAGTTTTTTCTGTTCCTCGATGGGGATGCCCAGTTTCTGGAAGGTCTCCAGCAGTTCAGGGTCCACCTCGTCCAGGCTTTCGTATTTGGGCTTCTTGTTGGGGGCGGAATAGTAGGAAATGGCCTGGAAGTCCGGTTTCTGGTACTTGATGTTGGCCCACTCGGGCTCCGTCATCTTTTGCCAGGTCCGGTAGGCCTCCAGCCGCCACTCGGTCATCCATTCGGGCTCCTCCTTCTTCATGGAGATGGCCCGGACAATGTCCTCGTTCAGCCCTTTTGGCAGGGTATCCGACTCGATATCCGTGTAGAAGCCGTATTCGTACTCCTTGGTCTCGAGTTCTTTCTTTAATTCCTCTTCGGTATAGCCCATATCGTGTTCTTGCTATAGCTTCGCCCCGAACAAGTCAGAGCGAGAAACTTTCGCCGCAGCCGCAGGTGCGCTGGGCATTTGGGTTGTTAAATACAAAGCCTTTCCCGTTCAGCCCCCCGGAATATTCCAGGGTGGTGCCTACCAGGTACAGGAAGCTTTTTTTATCCACCAGGATCCGCACGGCATTGTCCTCGAATACCTTGTCGGTTTCCCCCAGTTCGCGGTCAAACGTCAGCTCGTAGGACAAGCCGCTGCATCCGCCGCTTTTTACCCCTACGCGGATATAATCCTTGCCGGCGTCAAACCCCTCTTCCTGCATGAGGGCGACGACTTTTTGCCGGGCGGTATCCGAAACCTTGATCATACTAAATTGGATTTAGTCTAAATAGCCCACAAATATAGCCAAATCCGGGGGCTTTATCAGCATTAGTAACATTTATATAACGAATGTCGGAATTGAGGATTTCTATCCCCTGTGAAGGCGTTATCGGAATTTGAGCAACAGCAGGTCGGTGACCCCGCGTCCGGGCAGTCCGGCAGCGCCGGGATCGGCCAGTTCTCCGACCACCATCAGCGAGCCGTCGGAGCTTTCCACCGCGTCAAAACCGAGGTCCAGGCCCGCTCCCCCATAGGTGCGTTGCCATTCGGTGGCCCCGTCGGACGCAATTTTCAGGATCAGCAGGTCGTTTTCACCGGCATTGTCCAGATCCTCTTCGGAACTGCGCGTGGTGCCGGTCAGGTAAAAGCCGCCGTCCGCGGCAGGGGTAATGCTTTCGGCCGCGTCAAAGGCCGCGCCCCCGTAACTCGCGTCCCAGAGGAACTCGCCGGCCTCGCTGAGTTTGACCACCCAAACGTCTGCCTCGCCTTTAGGGGTGCTTACATCCCCGTCGGTACTGAAACTATGGCCCGCAATGAGGTAGCCGCCGTCCGCTGCCCGGGTGATGTCGGCAGCGGTATCGATACCGGTACCGCCGAGGTTCTTTTGCCAGACCAATTGCCCGTCTTCCTGTACCTTAACCACCCAGAAATCGTAGCTGCCATTGGGTTCTGTAATGTCAAAATCCCCGCTTTCCGAGAACCCGGCCATCACAAAGCCGCCGTCCGGGGCAGGTACCACGGCATGGGCCCGGTCGTTGTTGGTGCCGCCAAAATAATAGCGCCATTGAAGTTCCCCGCGGGCGTCGATCTTGGTGCACCAGAATTCGCCCACCCCGTGGAGGGTGGCGTAGTTGCCTTTTCCAGTATAGCCGTCGGCCCGGGCGGCTGTCAAATCCAGGAAACCGATAAAGAAGAACCCGCCGTCGTCGGTTTGCAGGATGTCGTAGGAGTGGTCGTGCCCGGAAAAGCCAAAGCTCCGTTCCCAGAGGATTTCGCCCGCGGGATCCAGCCGCAGAACCCAATTGTCGTGGAAGCCCTCGTTGTTGCTCCCGTCCCCGTCGTCGCTCATGGCGTATCCCGTCAGGGCATATCCGCCATCGGCCGTCTGGATGACGGCCTGACCCCGGTCGTCCTTGCTGCCGCCGTAGGTCCGGCTCCATTCCAACGCCCCTTCGGCATCCAGTTTCAGCAACCAGTAGTCGTTTACCGCCGAGGCCTTGCCTTGCAAGTCCCCGTCGGTACTCTCGGAAAAGCCCAGGATGGCCAGGCCGCCGTCCGAGGTCTGGATGATGCTGCGGCCGGTATCCGCGCCGCTACCGCCAAAGACCTGGGCGGAGACCAATTCCCCGGCGTTGGGTAGCAGCAGGTTATCCGGAAGGTCGTCCCGGTCCTTGCTGCAGGCCAGGGTCAGGGCCGCCATACCCGCAATGAAGATGGATCTCCGACCCATCCTCCAAAGCGTGCCGTAAATTGAAATGCCCTTCATTGGTTATGGTGTGGTGTCCGAAGGCCGGATCACAAAGAAGCCGTTATCGATGTCGTTTACCAGGATGTTGCCGCTATCCAGGTAAGGATATACGCTCCAAACGCCGTTGAAGGCGGCCTGATTGGCGGCCGGGTAGGTGTCAAAAAATCCAATTTCGCTCATCCCTTTCGAGTCCAGTTGGGACAGATCGATCACGCGGACCCCCGCCGTGTAATTGGCAAGGTAAAAGAGGTCGCCGTCCACATAACCGTTATGGTCGATGGCCGTGGTGGGGCCGCTGTAGGTGTGGTGCAGCACCGGAGCGTCCAGGTCTGTCATATCAAAGACCAGCGTCCGCGAATTCAGGCCGAAGCTCAGTTCGTCCACTTCGTCTCCCAGGAGGAAATAGCGGTGGTCTTCCGTAAACCAGCCCTGGTGTGTATACGCCAGGTTGGCGTAGCCGAAATCGGAAATCATTTGAGGCTGGGCTTTATCCGTAACATCCAGGACCAGCACCCGGTTCTCATTGGCTCCGATAAGGATCTCGCGGCCGGCGTAGTCGGCATCCGGCCCGTTATAAGTTACTACCTGGGCGTCGTGCGTATAGCCCGCGCCGGAATATCCGCCGGCATTTACAGGGGATTCGGGTGTGTTGATATCGATAAAGTGGGGGCCACCCCCATAGGGCAGTTCCGATCCGGTGCCCACCGCATAGGCGAAGCCGCTGGCCTCGTTGATCACGATGTTATGGGCATTGCCGAATTCGGAATACACGGTTGCGGAAGAAAAGGTGCGCGGGGGCACTACCCCTCGCAGCGAGGTCAGGTCAAATACCTGCATGCCATGGCCGGAGGCCTCCGAAACGATATAAGCGTAATTGCCGAGGACTTTGATATCCCGCCAGGTGCTGTTCGCAGTCTGCGTCCCGAGCTTGCCCAGATACAGGGGGTTTTCGGGATCCGCCAGGGATATAAAAGCGGTGCCGTTATCCAGGCCTACCAGGGCGTATTCGGTACCGTCCTGGGGGTCCGTCCAGCCCCAGATATCGTTGCCGGCTGCCGCTCCCATTTCGGAAAGGCTCAGGTGTCCCACCAGGTCATATCCGGAACAGGGGTAGGGCCCGGCGAGTCCGTTCTCACAGGGGATCAGGCCTTGCTGCTGGGGCGGATCCGGATTGGTGTTATCCGGATTGCCGGGATTCTGCATCCCGCCCGGGTCCGGGTCGGAAGGCGGTGCGTCATCGCTCTTTGAACAAGCCGTTATGGCACATACGGCCAACAGGCAGGCCAGGTGCCGCAGGGGGGTGCTATTCTTTTTCATGCGCCTATTTACGTCTAAAGATACGCCATAATTTCCATCCGCCTTATTTTTGCGGTATGTTCGAAGACAAAGATGCTGCCCGTACGGAGCTGGAATCCCTGGGCGAATTCGGCCTGATCCGCCACCTGACCCGCCACCTGAAACTGCAACAACCCACCAGCCTGCTGGGTATCGGGGACGACGCAGCCCTGCTATCCTGCAGCGGAGGCGAACTGGCGGTAAGCACCGATATGCTGGTAGAAGGGGTCCATTTTGATTTGGCCTACGCCCCCCTCAAGCATGTAGGGTACAAGGCAGTGGTTTCAAATATCAGCGATATCTGCGCCATGAACATGGACTGCAGCCAGCTTACGGTCTCCATCGCCGTGTCCAACCGCTTTCCGCTGGAAGCGATCGAAGAATTATATGCCGGGATGGCCCTTGCCGCCGAAATCTACGGCGCAGATATCGTTGGCGGCGATACTACCTCTTCCACCAGGGGCCTGATCATCAGCATTACCTCCATGGGACAGGCGGCCAAAGAGGCGCCGGTCCGGCGCAGCGGGGCGAAGCCGAATGAACTCATTGTGGTCAGCGGGGACCTGGGCGGTGCCTACCTGGGCCTGCAGGTACTGCGGCGCGAACAGGAAGTCTTTAAAGTGAACCCCAACCACCAACCCGACCTGGAACCTTACAGCTACATCGTGGAACGGCAGCTCAAGCCGGAGGCGCGCAAGGATGTCGTGACCCTGCTCAGGAAACTGGGAGTGAAACCCACTTCCATGATCGATATCAGCGATGGGCTATCTTCTGAAATTCTGCATTTGTGCAAACGAAGCGATGTGGGCTGTAATTTGTTTGAGGATAAAATTCCGTTAGACCCCACGGTGATTTCCACTTCTGAAGAGTTTCAAATGGACAGCACCATGATTGCTTTGGGTGGTGGCGAGGATTATGAGCTATTGTTTACCGTTGATCAAGCGGATTTTCCAAAGATCAAAGCCAATCCCAATTTGACGGTCATTGGCCACATGACCCAAAAAAGCGAAGGTACACATCTCATTACCCGTGCCGAAACTAAAATTCCCCTTACGGCCCAAGGCTGGAATTCCTTTAACGGATAGCCATAAAAAATCCCGAAACTCAAGGGTATCCACTTCATGGTCTTGGGGCACGCGACCTATATAGCAGTAGGTACTTACTTAAGTTCGGGATAAACGATGAAATTTCGTAGAGAAAAAAGGTTATGCTACGTGCTGTACCAATTTGGTCCTTCTTTTTCTGTACATGTCTTCTAATGTGTTGTTGATTTCCTGCATCTGTGGGGTCAACGCAGAAAGTTTACCACTTACATCTGTGGTAACCTCTTTTTGACAATGGATACATTTGTATTCCTTAATGTGTTGTGTCACTTTTTTGGAAACCACATAGTGATGGCCAAATACGTTGCAGAAAAGAGAAGAGATTTTGTTGCCATGGTGGGTGGTAGTTTTCATAAGCCGGTTTTGTTTGGATGCATCCATGCGATTTGGGGAATCGTTAAAAATGCCATGCTGGATTAATAGTAATTTTTTGTTATACGTTTGGTTTTGGTTGAATGGTTTACTTTTTCAACGAATGTTGATAACTTTTTATTTTGCTCAAATTTCACCAACGACCTTTTTTCGATGAAATACACTATAATCGTCGAAAAGTCAATTATTTTCGTTGAGTTGCGCTTTCGAAATATACTACATTGCCTGATAATTATCAACACCTTATGAACAAAAAAACGTTAACAATTACCGCGTTTGCCCTTTTTTCTCTTTTTTTTGGAGCCGGAAATCTTATCCTGCCCCCTCTTTTAGGGTTCAAATCAGGCGACTCATGGTGGTGGGTTACGTTAGGGTTTTGCCTCTCTGCCGTGTTAATTCCGTTGCTGGGTATTTTGGCACACGCCCGGTTACAGGGCACACTGTTCGATTTTGCAAAAAAAGTGTCGCCTACTTTTAGTTTAATCTATTGCTATATCGTCTATGCCATTGCCATTGCCCTACCCTCGCCACGGACGGCATCCGTAACCCATGAGATGGCCATTCAACCTATTTTGAATTCCTCCTCATTGCTAACGAGTCTTACTTACTTTGGACTTGTCTTCGTGTTTGTCATCAATCGGTCCAAGGTTTTGGACATCGTGGGCAAGTTGCTTACGCCAGGTATTCTTATCATTCTATTACTGATTGTAGCCACGGCCATGGGTATGTTGGATTTTGATTTTTCCGCTTCCTCTATTCCAAATCCTTTTAGTGCCGGAATTCTGGAAGGTTACCAAACTTTTGACGCTATCGGTGCAGTTGTGGTAGGTGCGGTCATCATAATTTCCATCAACATAAAGGATAAAGCTGCTAGCTATGAAGTCAAAAAAAGCCTCATTCGAAAAGCAGGGTTTTGGGCAGGCCTAGGATTGTTTCTC
>JBNKHB010000019.1:0-18012 GCA_050290125.1 Robiginitalea sp. | reverse complement strand
TCGAGATCAGCGCCGGTGAGCAAACCGTTGCCGAGCGCGTGAGCCGGACCCGCCCGTACAGCGAAGCCGACCTGGCGGCCTATGCCAAGGTAAAGCAGGCATTCGAACCCCTGGAAGAAGAGCACCTTACCCTGTTTTCGGACCGGATGACAAGCGGGCAGATGCTGGAAAAGGCCCTTGGATTTATAGACCAATGACGGCGCGGGACATCAGCTCGCTTATAGCTGCCGGCCGTTTTCCTTCAGTGCCCGGCGAGGTCCTGTTACGGGAGACCCACATCTCCTGGGTATTGCTCACGACGGAATTTGCCTATAAGATCAAGAAACCGGTACGCTACAGCTTCCTCGATTTTTCAACCCTGGAAAAGCGGGGTTATTACTGCCGGCGGGAACTGGAACTCAACCGCCGTCTGGCACCGCAGATGTACCTGGATGTGCTGCCGGTACGGCATGACGACTCTGGTTGGTCCATTGGCGTGGATAAAGGCGAAATTGCCGATTATGCGTTGCGGATGCGCCGGATGGACGACAGCCGTCAACTGGACATTCTGCTGGAGAAGGGCAAGGTAGGCGCATCCGAGATCGAGGCCCTTGCGGACGTGCTGGCGGATTTTCATCTGGGCGCCGAACGCGTGGAGCAAGCAGAGGACTGGCAGGAGTTGTATACGGAATTTGCGGACGTTGAGCAGGTTGCCGAAACCCTTGAAGCGCACGTTGGAATAGAGGCACCTGCCAGGCTCAGGCGTATTAACCACCACGTGCATGTATTCCTCCGGGGAAATCGCAGCCGGATCGAGGCCCGCAAAGCGGCCGGATTCGTGATCGACGGTCACGGGGACCTCCATTGCAGGAATATCTTTATGGAACATCCGCCCGTCGTTTTTGACTGCATTGAATTTAACGACGAATTCCGGATCCTGGATCTGCTCAGCGAAGTGGGATTCCTATGTATGGACCTGGAGCGCTTTGGCCGCGCAGACCTGGCGGAGGTATTTTGCGCGCGGTATCTAAGCCGGGTGCCCTGCATTGAGAATGATACGGACCGGCAGCTCTTCCAATTCTATAAACTTTACCGTGCAAATGTCCGCCTCAAGGTGGAGGCCCTCAGCCTGTCCGGGGGTGATGATACCCATACGGGGGGCCTTGCCAGGATGGAGCAATATTACCAGCTCTTCCTGGCCTATGCCAACGCATTTATCTGAAAGGGTTGGCCCGTCTAGAGTGCTGCCTGGGTCAGACTGCCATCGACCAGCCGCCAGATCCCCAATGGGTTGCTGTCCTTGAGGGCCTCCGGCAACAATGCCTGCGGCAGGTCCTGATAGCATACCGGCCGGACAAAACGCCGGATGGCCGTGGTTCCCACCGAGGTGGATTGAGGGGCCGTGGTTGCCGGGTACGGGCCGCCGTGCACCATGGCATGGCATACTTCCACCCCGGTCGGGTAGCCGTTCACAATGATGCGGCCAACTTTTTTCTCCAGGATATCGAATAGCTCCCGGTAGGCCGCAAGGTCGGCCTGCGTGCCGTGGACGGTTGCGGTCAGGTGTCCCTTCAACCGGCGGGCCGAAGCGAGCAGCTGTTCCCTGGAGCCGCTTTCCACAACGATCCCGGAGGGGCCGAAGACCTCTTCCTCCAGGCTTTCATCGGCGAGAAAGACCTCGGCCGTGGTTCGGAATACGGCGCTTTGCGCCTGGAAATCCCCTTGGGCCCCTGCGCCGCCCGCCAGGCTCTGAACCGCGTCCGTCCCTGACAGCCGTTCAAGCCCTTTGTCGTATGCGGCCTTGATACCGGAGGTGAGCATGGTACCTGCCCCGCTCTCCCCGATCCGCTGCTCCAGGGTCTCGAGAAAGGCGTCTTTGCCCGGTTCGTCGGGAAGGAAGCTCAGGCCCGGGTTTGTGCAAAACTGCCCTACGCCCAGGTTCAGGGAGGCGGCAAGGCCCTCGGCAATGGCCGCCCCACGTTCCTTCAATGCCCCCGGGAGGATAAAGACCGGGTTGGTACTGCCCATTTCCGCAAAAACAGGGATGGGTTCCGGCCGGCTGTTGGCATTGGCGAAGAGGGCGGTCCCGCCCCGAAAGGAACCGGTAAAGCCCACCGCCTTGATCATAGGATGCATTACCAGTGCCTTCCCCACTTCGATCGCCCGGCCCTGGACCGAGCCGAAGGTCCCCTCCGGCATTCCGGTGGCCTTTACCGCTTTTTGGATGGCACCGGCTACCAGGGCATGGGTGCCGGGTGGGCGGGATGCCCCTTGACGACGACGGGACAGCCGGCGGCCAGCGCTGAAGCCGTATCGCCACCGGCAGTGGAAAAGGCCAGCGGAAAATTACTCGCCCCAAAAACGGCTACCGGCCCCAACGGGATTTGCATGTGCCGGATATCTGCGCGGGGGAAGGGTTGCCGGTCCGGTTGGGCCGGATCGATGCGGGCATCCACCCAGCTGCCTTCCCTTACCACAGTGGCAAAAAGTCGCAACTGGTTGGCCGTCCTTCCGCGTTCCCCCTGCAAGCGACCCAGGGGTAACCCGGTTTCCTGGTGACAGCGTTCGAGCAACTGATCGCCCAATACCTCGATCTCCGCCGCGATCCGTTCCAGGAATTCGGCCCGTGCGGCCGGCCCGGTATGCCGGTATTCCTCAAAAGCGCCGGCGGCCTTCTCGACGGCCTGGTTGATCTCTGCAGCGGAGGCATCTGTAAATTGGCCCTCCAGGGGTTTACCGGTGGCCGGGTTAACAGCCTGAAATGTGGTTGATGACATGGTATTTCTTGTAGATGTTTTTCAATTCATTAAAGCGACACCCCCCGCTTCCAGGGGATGAAATCGTGCTGTTGCAGCCGGTCTGCCTTGGCCGTGACCTCACCGCTGGCCACGCGGATCAGGTACTCCAGTAGTTCGTCCCCCATCTCGGGGATGCTTTTAAGCCCGCGGATCACCGGTCCGGTATCCACGTCGATGATGTCGGGCATGCGCTCGGCCAGTTCGGTATTTGTGGCCACCTTGATGACCGGGGCAATCGGATTGCCGGTAGGGGTCCCCAGGCCCGTGGTGAACAACACCACATTGGCTCCGGCACCCACCATCCCGGTGGTGCTTTCCACATCGTTCCCGGGCGTGCACAACAGGTTGAGGCCAGGACGGGAAATGTATTCTCCGTAATCCAGCACATCGGTCACCGGGGAGCTGCCGCCTTTCTTGGCTGCCCCGGCCGACTTCATGGCGTCGGTGATGAGCCCGTCCCGTATGTTGCCCGGGGAGGGGTTCATGTCAAAGCCGGAACCTGCCCGGGTGGCTGCCTTTTCGTAGGCCTGCATAAGCCGCAGGAATTTGTCTGCGCTGGCGTCGTCGCTGCAGCGGTTGACCAGTTCCTGCTCCACGCCGCAGAGTTCCGGGAATTCACTGAGGATGGGCGTACCTCCCAGGCCGGCAAGGACGTCGGAGACGTACCCCAGTACCGGATTGGCCGAGATGCCGGAGAAACCGTCGGAACCGCCGCATTCCAGACCAACGGCCAGCCTGGCGAGCGGGGCCGGTTTGCGTTCCAGGGTATTGGCTTCCCGTAAGGCGCTAAAGGTGTCTTTGATGACGGTCCCCATCATTTCGTCTACGGTGCCCATTTCCTGCTGCTCGTAGATTAGAAGCGGTTTGCCCAAATCCTTTCGGATGGCGTCAACCGCTTTGCGGAAGCGGTCTACCTGCAAATGCTGACAGCCCAGGCTGAGGACGGTAGCGCCCGCCACGTTCGGGTTGGCCACATAGCCGGCGAGCAACCTGGCGAGCATCTCCGAATCCTCCGGCACGCCACCGCATCCGCCCTGGTGGGTCAGAAAGCGGAGGGACACGTTCTCAAACACCGGTCGGCCGGTCTCCGGTCCCTCATCCGGATGCACATCCCCACGGATCAGTTTCCGTAGCAGCACCCGTTCTTCGCTTATCGGATCCGGGTTCAATTCTTTTTCAAAGGCCTCCCGCAGGCGGCCGATGTTCCTGTTTTCGCAGAATACCAGCGGAAAGAACAGCCAGTAATTGGCGGTGCCTACCTGCCCGTCGGGCCGGTGATAGCCCATAAAGGTCCGGGCTTTCCAGGCCGTAAGATCGGGCGGCGTCCAGCTGGCCCTTGCGGTTCGGCCGGAGACCGGTGCGCTTTCGTGCTTCAGGTTCCCGGTCGTGAGCAATCCACCCCTGCCCACCGCATGAACGGCCGAGCCAACCAACACGCCGTACATGATGACGGGATCGCCTGGCCGGAGTTCCTTCAGGCTTAGTTTGTGCTTGGCGGGGGTATCCTCCAACAGGGTTAGTTGTTCATCCTCCAGGTGGGCGGTTTCGCCCGCTTTCAGATCGGTCAGGGCAATGGCCACCGTATCGTCGGGATGTACCTTGATCAGCTTCTTCATCAGGTGTCTGCGGCGTTTTGCATAAAGGTACGGAAACCACCGGCGACGCCATGGGCCTCCAGCTGTTCCAAGGCGAGGGAAATTGCATCCGCGAGCCCCGGGAGGCTGTTCAGGTCCGTATCCCAATACGTTTTGCGGGCCAGGATCGTCCTAACCAGAGCGATCCCCTCGTAATCCTGCCAGAGGGAATGAAAGTCATGGGTAACTTCCGGAGCGTCGGCAACCGGCAGTTCCCTGCCTTTCCAGGTTCCCTTGTAAAAGCGTATCAGACAGGCAAAGCCGAATACCAGGCGCAACGGCAGCCGCCCGGTTTGCCGTTGGTGTTCCAATAGGCTGGGCAATACCCGCACCCTGAACTTGGAGACGGAATTCAAAGCGATGCTTGCCAGGCGGTGGCGGATAAACGGGTTTTGGAAGCGTTCAAAAACCGAAGCGGCATAGGCTTCGAGCTCGCTTCGATCCAACTCCAGGGTGGGCAGGATCTCCTCAAATACCGCCTCGCGGACGAAGGTGCCGGCGAAGGGATCCTCCACCGCTTCGGATACCGTATCCAGGCCGTGGAGCAAGGCCAGTGGTACCAGCGCGGTATGCGCGCCGTTCAGGATGCGTACCTTGCGGGTACGGTAGGGTTGCAGGTCGGCAACGATCTTTACCCCCAGTCCGGTTTCAGCAAAGGGGAGTTTTCGGGACAGTTCCTGGGCGCCTTCGATTACCCACAAAAAGAAGTGTTCAGAAGTTACCATCAGCCGGTCCCGGTACGGGAGCAGCGCCTGGTAGGTCTCGGGATCCTCCTTCGGATAACCGGGAACGATGCGGTCCACCAGCGAATTATGGAAGCGGATATGGTCCCGGAGCCAGGTGGTGAATGCCGATTCCCAGCCCCATTGTTCCGCATAGCGGAGTACGATGTCGCGCAGCGCATCCCCGTTGCGGTCGATCAGCTCGCAGGGAATGACCTCCAGGCCGCTGTCCGGGCTCCCGCCGAAATGCCGGAACCGCTCGAACAACCATACGGCAAACTTGGCCGGGAAGGAAGCCGGGGGCTGCATCCCGGGCTGGTCATCCGGATCAAAAGCGATCCCGGACTCGGTAGTATTGGATACCACGAATTCCATTCGGGGTTCGCGGGCCAGGGACAGGTACCCTTCAAAATCGGTATAGGGGTCAACGGCGGTTTGGATGCAAGTGACCAGCACCTGTTCCCGGACGGCCTGACCATTCACCAGCCCCTGCATAAAGAGCGTATAGAGCCCGTCCTGCTCAGCCAACACAGGTACCATGCCTTCCCGGATGGGTTGCACGACAGCCACTCCGGCATCAAATCCCGATTTCTCATTCAGGGTATGGAAGGCGTAATCCGCAAAGGCCCTCAGGAAGTTCCCTTCCCCGAACTGGAGGACGCGCAGCGGCAGCGCATGGCGGGTCTGGATCTGAGTGTGGTTGAGTGGCTTCATGGGTCTTGCTTAAACTCCGAAAATTCTCGGGAGCCAAAGGCTGAGCTCCGGGAAATAGGTGACCAGGAACAGGGCCAGGATCATGGCCAGGAAGAGCGGGAGGAGGGGTTTCACCACCCGTTCGATGCTGGTGCCTGCGATCCCCACCCCCACAAAGAGCACGGTCCCCACCGGCGGGGTGCAAAGTCCGATGCACAGGTTTAGCACCATCACGATGCCGAAGTGCACAGGGTCCATGCCCAACTCCATGACCACGGGCAGGAAAATGGGTGTAAAGATCAGCACGGCCGGGGTCATGTCCATAAAAATGCCCACAAAGAGCAGGAGCAGGTTTATGATCAGCAGGATCACAATGGGGTTGTCGCTGAGGGCTAAAAGCGTGGTGGAGATGTCCTGGGGGATATTCTCATAGGACATCACCCAGGACATGCTCATGGAGGCGCCGATCAGCAGCATTACGATGGCGGTGGTTGCGGAGGAATCCAGCAAGATGTCCGGCAGGTCGCGCCAACGGATCTCTTTATAGATGAAACCGAGCACCAGGCAATAGAGGACGGCGATCGCCGAGGCCTCCGTGGCCGTAAAGACGCCCGATACGATCCCGCCGATGACGACCACCAACAGCATGAGGCTGGGGACGGCATCCACAAAGGTTCGCCAGACCTCGGAGAGCCTGCTGCGCTGCCCCACCTTGTATTTCTTCTTTTTGGCCCAGATGGCCGCCACGATCATCAGGAAGAGGCCGGTAAGCATACCCGGGAGGTAACCGGCCAGGAAAAGGGCGGCGATGGAGGCCCCGCCGCTGGCCAGGGAATAGATGATCAATACGTTGCTGGGTGGGATCACCAGGCCGGTGGTGCTGGAGGTGATGTTCACTGCCGCCCCGAATTCCCGGGAGTACCCGTCCTTCTCCATCTCAGGGCCCAGGATGCTGCCCATGGCCGAAGCCGAAGCCAGCGCGGAGCCGGCGATGGCGCCCATAAGCATGGCTGCGATGATGTTGATCAGCGCGAGCCCCCCGGGCAGGGCGCCCACCAGGGTCTTGGCAAAGGCGATCAGGCGGTGCGCCACCCCGCCTTTGTTCATCAGCTGCCCGCTAAGGATAAAGAAGGGGATGGCCAGTAGCGCAAAACTATCCAGGCCCGTGGCCATCCGCTGAGCCACGGTGGTTACCGCCGGCATGAACGGGATGCTCACCAGCATGGTCAGCAGGGACGAAATGGCGATGCTCCAGGCCACAGGGGTACCGATGCCCAGGAAGATCACAAAACTCAGGACCAGGACCAGTACGGGGATGGTTTCAGCCATGGGATTCCGAAGTTAGGTCGTTCCACTTATACCAGGCGATCAGCAAGCCGCTGAGCGGGATGATTATATAGACCAGGGCCAGGGGGATCTGCAATGCGGGCGACTTTTGCCCCAGCAGGTAACTGATATAGACCAGGCGGCTGCCGCCCAATACCATCGCCAGCAGCGCAAAGGCCAGTACCAATACGGAGACCAGGATGCGCAGCCGCCGCTGGGTGCGCTTCCCGGCCCGGGCAGGCAGCAACTCGATGGCCACATGCCTTTTTTTACCGGAGACATAAGCGGCCCCCAACACGCCGATCCAGATCATCAGGTAGCGGGCCAGCTCGTCCGTAAAAGAGCTGGGGGATCCCACAATAAAGCGGCTGATCACCTGCCACAGTACGTTCACCACCATGACGCTCATGATGACCACGAGCACAATTCCCAATATCCGGTCGATTCGTTCCCGCATCCTTATTTTATTTCCCGGATCTGCCGGATCAGCGGCCCCAGCTCCGGATCTTCCATATAGTGTTCAAACAAACTTTCCACCTGGGCCATAAACCCGGTCTTGTCCGGCCGGATCACCTCCACCCCGGCGGCTTCCACGGCCTCAAGCGCCTCCCGCTCGGATACGGCCCAGAGCTCCCGCTGATAGGCCACCGAGAGGTTCGCCGCCTCGGTAAGCCATTGCCGCTCCTGCTCGCTCAGCTTTTCCCATAAGTGGGTGCCGGCCACCAGCACATCCGGCAGGAAGGTGTGCTCGTCCAAAATGTAGTATTTGCATACTTCGTAATGGCGGGAGAGGTAGAAGCTCGGAGGGTTGTTCTCGGCCCCGTCCACCACGCCCTGTTGCAGGGAGGTATAGAGTTCGCCCCAGGAGATGGGGGTCGGCGACCCACCCATGCTGCGGACCATGTCCATGGCGGTAACGCTCTCCATCACCCGTATCTTAAGCCCTTTCAGGTCCTCCGGGTCGTGTACCGGCCGGTCTTTTGTGTAGAAACTACGGCTGCCGGCATCGTAATAGCCCAGGCCCTTGAGCCAGTATTTGGAACCATCGTCCAGGAGTTGCTGTCCGATGGGCCCGTCCAGCACCTGGAACGAATGTTCGCGGTCCCGGAAGAGGAAAGGCAAGCCCAGCACCCGCATGCGCGGGGCAAAATTTTCCATGGTGCCCACGGATACCTTGGTCATGTCCAGGCTGCCGATCTGCAGGAGTTCCAATAGTTGGCGCTCGCTCCCCAGTTGTTCATTTGGGTAGATTTCCATCCGCATTTTCCCGCCGGAAAGGCGCTCCAGGTCTGACGCCATATGGACCATGGCCTGATGTACGGAATGGCTTACCCCCAGGCTGTGCCCCAGTTTAAGCACCCGGGTCTCGCTGCGGCCGCAAGCGGACAGCAATAGGATGAGCATCAGGTATGGAAGCAGCGGTCGAAGCATCAGCCCTTGCCCCGGATCTTGCGAATGGTTTGCAGGGCGGTCTCCACCTCTTTGCGAAGCGCATCGAAGTCGCCGCTGGCCAGCACATCCTTACTGATGAGTTGGGATCCCATGCCCACGCAGGCCACGCCGGCATCGAACCAGGCGCGCAAATTCGCCTCCTCGGTATTTACGCCACCGGTGGGCATCAGGCTCGTCCAGGGCTGAGGGCCTCTAATGGCCTTTACAAAGCCCGGCCCGTAGGTAGAACCCGGAAATAATTTGATGATCTCGCAGCCCAGTTCCTCGGCCCGGTTGATCTCCGTTAGGCTGCCGCAGCCCGGGCTGTATAGTACTTTCCTGCGGTTGCATACCGTGGCGATATCTTCCCGCAGCGACGGCGTCACAATAAAATCAGCGCCCAACTGCATGAAGAAGGAGGCGGCGGCTGCGTCGGTCACCGAACCCACCCCCAGGACCATTTCGGGGAGCTCGGCGGCTGCGTATTTACTGAGTTCGGCAAAGGGCTCCCAGGCGAAGTCCCCCCGGGCAGTGAACTCCAATAGCCGGGCACCGCCTTCATAACAGGCCTTAAGTACATTCTTGCCCAGTTCCGGGTCCGGGTGGTAGAAAAGCGGGACCATCCCGGTATCCAGCATGGTCTGCGCTACGTGCAATCTGGAAAATCTCGCCATCTGCGTTGGTATTTACCGGGCGACCCGGCCGGAGGCATCGCCTCCCATTAATTTTTCCACTTCGTCCACTGTTACCAGGTTTGCGTCCCCCACGATGGTGTGTTTCAGGCAGGAGGCCGCCACGGCAAAATCCAGGGCCTTCTGATCGTCTCCTTCATAGGTCAGCAAGCCGTAAATGAGCCCTCCCATAAAGGAGTCACCGCCGCCTACGCGGTCCACGATGTGGGTGATTTGGTATTGCGGGGACTCGTACAAGGTCTCCCCGTCGTAAAGTACCCCGGCCCAGGTGTTATGGGAGGCCGAAAGCGAACCCCTCAGGGTGGTGATCACTTTTCGGGCGTTCGGGAATTTCTTCATCATTTGCTGGCAGACCGAACGGAAGGCCTCGGCCTCCACGTGTTCGCCCTGGGTGGTGATGTCCAGGCCTTCGGGTTTGATCCCGAAATGTTTTTCCGCATCTTCCTCGTTCCCGAGCACAATGTCGCAATAGGAAGTAAGTTCGGTCATAATGCCCTCGGAAGGTACGCCGTATTTCCAGAGTTTGGCGCGGTAGTTCAGGTCGGTGGATATGGTGAGTCCCATTTTGCGGGCCTGCTTTACTGCTTCCAGGCAGGCGTCCGCCGCCCCCTGGGAAATGGCCGGGGTGATCCCGGTCCAATGGAACCAACCCGCGCCCTCAAAGACGGATTCCCAGTCTACCATTCCCTTTTGTATGGAAGCCATGGCCGAATGGGCACGGTCGTAGACCACTTTGCTGCCGCGGCTAACCGCACCGGTTTCCAGGAAATAAATGCCCAGGCGTTCTCCGCCCCGCAGGATATGGCTGGTGCCCACCCCGCGTTTTCGCAATTCCATCAGTGCGCAATCGCCCAGGTCGTTCTCCGGCAGCCGGCTCACAAAGTCAACCGGGATGCCGTAGTTGGCCAGGGATACCGCAACATTGGCCTCCCCGCCGCCGTAGACGGCGTCAAAATGGTCTGCCTGCGAGAATCGGAGGAACCCGGGAGGGGAAAGCCGGAGCATGATCTCACCAAAGGTAACGACGCGTTTCATATGCTGTTTTGAAAGATTTTAAAAGTCAAAATACGCTTTTGCGTTCTTATAACAAATATCCCGGATGATGCCTCCGATCCAATCCGCGTCCCCGGGGAGCAAGCCTTTTTCCATCTCGTCTCCAAAGAGGTTGCAAAGGACTCGGCGGAAGTATTCGTGCCTGGGAAAGGAGAGGAAACTCCTGGAATCCGTAAGCATGCCAATAAAACAGCTTACCAGGCCCATATTGGAGAGGGCGTTCAGTTGCTTTTCGATCCCGTCTTTCTGATCGAGGAACCACCAGCCGGACCCGAATTGCATCTTCCCGCGCAGGCTGCCGTCATTGAAGTTGCCGGCCATGGTGGCCAGCACTTCGTTATCCGCCGGGTTCAGGTTGTAGAGGATGGTCCTGGCGAGTTTCCCCCGGTTGTCCAGGGCGTCCAGATACGCACCCAGCGAAGTGGCCTGCGGGTAGTCCCCGATGGAATCCCAGCCCGTATCCGGGCCCAGGGTGCGGAGCATCCGGCTGTTGTTATTGCGTTGCGCACCCAGGTGGAATTGCTGGACCCAGCCGAGTTCCGCATAGCGCTCGCCGAGGAACAACAACACCGAGGTTTGGAATTGTTCGGTTTCTGCCGGACTCAGGGGGTTCCCACTTAGGCGTTTTTGAAAAATGGCTTCCACGACACCTTCGTTTGCGGTGGCAAAAGGGAGGCGCGTCAGGCCGTGGTCGGAAAGGCGGCAACCGTTCTTATGAAAGTATTCCAGCCGCTGCCCGAGCGCATCGCAGAGCGCTGTAAAGGAGCGGATTTCCACTCCGCTTGTTTCGCCCAGTTTTTCAAGATATTGGAGGTAATGATCCGCTTGCAGCAGCAGGGCCTTGTCCGGCCGGAACGCCGGCCGCACCCGGATCCCGAAATCCGATGCGGCAAGCTCCTGATGGTGCTCCAACGAGTCGGTCGGATCGTCTGTGGTGCAGACCACCTCCACATTCATTTGCTTCAACAGGCCCCGGGTGCTCGATCCCGGGCACTGGAGTTTGGCAGCCGTTTCTTCGTAAATGAATTTACCGGAAGCTTCCGTCAGCAGGGTGTCGATACCGAAATAGCGTTTGAGTTCCAGATGGGTCCAGTGGTACAGCGGGTTTCGCACCGTATAGGGAACCGCCCGCGCCCATTCCAGGAATTTCTTCTGGTCCGACCCCTTGCCGGTAATGTACTCCTCCGAAATCCCCAACGTGCGCATGGCCCGCCATTTGTAATGGTCGCCTGCGATCCAGGCCTGGGTCAGGTTGTCAAAAACCCGGTCCGAGGCAATTTCATCCGGAGGCAAATGGCAGTGGTAATCGATAATGGGCAAGCCCTCCGCGTATTCGTGATACAGCCGCCTGGCGGACTCGGATTCGAGTAGGAAGTCTTCGTGGATAAAAGCTTTTTCGGCCATAAATGGATAGATGCCTCAGGTACCCGTCGGGCACAGACGGAAAGGTAGTAAAATGGGATGGAACTTCCAGTGAACAGGGACGGATAAAGGCAGCCTCTGGCTTCGTTTTATGCCCCGTTTGCCGTCTGGTGTGCTTTGAACTCGCAGGACCGGGGGCGTAATTGTGAATGGGCGGGGGTTGGGGGCGCAAAGGAAAAAAATTCGATACCTTAAGCGTTAGTACCAACCTGTAAAACCACACCGTAATGAAAACGAATCGGATCGCGCTGTTACTCCTGACCGTCCTACTCGCATTTGCCTGCAAGGAACAAGCCTCGGAACCTGCAATGCAAGAAGCAACGGCAGCAACGCCGGATCAGGAATTATTCGACAAAAATGTAGCTACGATCCGGGCCTTTTTCCAGGCGCATATGGAAGAAGACCTGGAAGCACAGCGCGCCTTGCTGTCGGATACGATGCGCTACAGCCCGCCTGCCTACAACGGTAACCAATGGCAAGGCAAAGCTGAACTTTTGGATGTGCTGCAGGCGTACCATGAGCATTTCGACAACATACAATGGCATGAAGGGATCGTCATGCCCACCACTACGGCCGCTGCCTACTGGTCCGGATCCGTATTTCCGGAGGGTATCGCCACCAATCATCCCGGAGCCCTCCGGGTATATGGCACATGGACGGCTACACATACTGAAACGGGAAAGGAAATCGGAGTAAAATTCTTCAGCAACATGGCCCTCAATGAGGACGGGCAAATCGTCCAGGCCTCTGATTATTTTGACGTGCACGGGCTGCAGGCCCAAATTGCGGACGGGGAATAAGGATCCACCTAATCCGGAATCAATTGATGTAGGGGAAATACTTCAAAACCCCAGGCGCATAAGCAGCAGAAATTCAGTACCTTATAGGAATAGATAACAACCAACTTTAAATGTTACTTCAATGAAAACAAAATGGATCGGGCTGATGCTCGTGGCCGTACTGGCCATGCTCGGCTGCAAAGAACAAGCCTCCGAAATGACAATGGAGGAAGAAACCATGGAAGCTCCGGACTATGCGGCCTTCGACAAGAAGGTGGCCACTATCAGGGCCTTTTACAAAGCGCATGAGGACGAAGACCTGGAGGCCCAGAGTTCCATGCTGGCAGATACGCTGGAATGGAGCCCGCCCGCCTATAATGGCAACCAATGGTTGGGGAAAACAGAACTGCTGGAAGCCTTAAAGGGATACCACGACAATTTTGAAAATATAAAGTGGCATGAAGGGATCGTATTGCCGGATACCACGGCGGGGCCCTACTGGTCCGGCTCGGTTTTTCCGGAGGCAACCGCAACCATCGTCCCTGACAATATCAGGATCTACGGCACCTGGACGGCTACCCATACGGAAAGCGGCAAGGAGATCGGGGTGAAGTTTTACAGCCTGATGGTCATTAATGAAGACGGCATCATTGTACAGGCCTCCGATTACTTTGACGTGAACGGCCTGCAGGCCCAGTTGATGGCAGAGGAATAGGGTCATCCACAGGCCTGGTGCCATACTTGTCGGATCCGCGCGTGTAACAATACCGCCGCTGGGTCGTCATCCTTTATAAGAGACAGCTATTCCCGGGAATTAATGAATTAGCTATTCCCGGGAAGGGTTGTCTTTTCATCATCAATCAAATAACGCGCATGAAATCTAGAAACCTCCTTTTGAGGGGTTGGTTGCTGTTTGTCCTTCCGGCCCTTTCGGCCTGGTCCAATCCTTCCCCGATTCATTCATCCGATCTTCAACCCGGTTACGACGTCCATATCGACGGCCTCGACACCGGCCACGTCACCGTTCAATTCACGGGAAACCTAACGGATAACACGTTTTACGTGGCACCCGGCGCCGGGCAGTTCGCCGACGGCTGGGGCCATTTTTACCGGGACTTCCAGGCCCGCGATGGACTGGGCCACCCCATGGAAGTGCTTAAGAAAGAAGCGGGAAGATGGGAAATTGCCGGACAACCCGAAGGTCCCGTTACCCTGACGTATAAAGTGCTGCTGGAACACGATCAGCACGAGTGGGGCGGCGGCCTGGACGGCGTGGCGTTCAAGACCGATTCCGGACTGTTTTTTACCGGGCGTTCGCTTTTCCTGCTCAACGATTCTCAGACCGAAGGCTTGCCTGTGAGGCTGCACGTGCCGCAGGACTGGGAGGTGACCGCCCCCTGGGAGGATGGCGCCGGAAACGGCCGGTATTTGGCCGCCGACCAACAAGCACTTACCCAATCCATGTTCCTGGCCGGTAAGCACCGACAAATACCTTTTAAACGGGATGACTTTGAGCTGGTATTCGCGCTGAGCGGAGCCGGCGTCATCCAGAAGGAGGCGCATTATTCCAGGCTGGCCAACGGGGTCCTGGACTACTATATAGAACTGATGGGTGGGCTCCCGAACCCCCCTCCGGGAAGTTCCCTGAACCGGGCCGTGGTATTGATCACGGAAGCCGATGCTACCGATGGCGAGGTCATCGGCAGCTCCATCAGCATCAGTTTGCCCGCCGGCGCGGATCCGCAATCCGAGCAATTGGCCACCTTTATATTTGCCCACGAATTCTTCCATCTCTGGAACGGCAAGTCCATCATTCCGGAAGACGACCGCACGGAATGGTTCAAGGAAGGTTTTTCGAATTTTTATACGCTAAAAGCGCTGCATCAAACCGGGTACCTGGATAACGCCTCCTTTTTTGGGGTCTTGAACGGCCTGTTCTATCAGCGCTACCGGGGAGACAGCGGGCTGGGTACCATTGCACCTGTGCAGGGAGACCAAAAGCATGAACACTGGGGCGTGATCTACGCCGGCGGGTTGATGGCCGCCATCGCACAGGACCTCAGCATCCGCCAGGCTACCGGCAATACGCAGAGCCTGGACGATCTGATGCGCGGCTTATACACCCGGTACGGTGGCACTTCGGACCAGTATGGCCTTCAGGAATTGCAGGACCGCCTTACGGCACTCAGTGGACAGGACCAGCAGGCCTTTTTTGACCGGCATATCACCGGGGCAGAACCGATCCCGGTTGCGGATTATTTTGGCCCCACGGCTTATGAGGCCCGGGAAGAAGCTGGTGCGCTCCACTTTACCCCGAAACCCAGTCCTACCGAGATGGAATCGGAATTGACCGGGGGCTTCCTGGGCGCCATCGAGTGAGGTTCCTTGCGCTTTAAGCGTATAAAAATTCGTTGAACCCCTAGGATCTGAAACATTTGTGCAGGCCCCTGGAACTTTATTTCGTTACCTTCTGAACTGTAAATCAGTTCAGTATGGAAACGCCGAAAAAGTACCAAATTGCCGTCGATGACTTTCCCGCGGACCAGCCCATCAATTTTATTGACGGATGGGGCGGAATGGCAGTGGCAGTGAACCAAATGCCCGCCGGATCAGACCTTACCCCCTTGCTGGAAGGCTTGAAGAACAACCGTTGCCAGGTGCCCCACTGGGGGTATATCCTGGCGGGTAAACTCAGGGTCAGTTACGAGGACGGGACCGAGACCACCTTGTGCGCAGGGGATGTCTTTTATATGCCCCCCGGTCATACAGGATTTGTTGAGGAAGACCTGAAAATCCTGGATTTCAGCCCGCAGGAAGGCTTCGCCAAAGTAGCCAAACATATCATCGGGAAGATCGAAGCCCTTTCCGGGGAGTAGCCATCATGGGCCGAATAACCGGCAGGATTTTATAGTAAACTCCGCAAGAAACGGGTGGCGGGGCTGCAGCTTGCAGCCTAGTTTTGCATTAAACCATGAAATCATCGCCGCCGATGGAAATGCAACAACAGATCGATTTTGAGAGGGTTGCCCGTGCCATTGCCTTTATCAAGGAGGGATACCGCGAACAACCCGGACTGGATGAGGTCGCTGCTCATGTCAATATGAGTCCGCACCACTTTCAGAAGATGTTCACGCATTGGGCTGGAGTGAGCCCCAAGAAGTTCCTTCAATATATCAGCGCTTCTCATGCCAAAGAGCTGCTAAGGGCCCAACGACTCAATTTGGAAGAGGCGTCTCATGCCATTGGGCTTTCCGGCAGCAGTCGCCTTCATGACCTTTTTATAAACATAGAAGGGATGACCCCTGCGGAATATAAAAACGGAGGCGCCCGTCTTGAAATCAATTATGAATTTGCCGAAACGCCTTTTGGGACGGTACTGGTGGCCTCAACGCACAAAGGGATTTGCCACCTTTCCTTTTCAGTGGATGAGCGCAGCTCCATGGCTGAATTGACGGCGCACTTTCCGAATGCAGAGCGCACGCGCAGGAGTGATGCGCTACAGCAAAAAGCGCTTTCCATATTTTCAGAAGACTGGGCCCATCTGGATTCCGTCAAACTTCACCTGCGGGGTACCGATTTCCAGATCAAAGTCTGGGAAAGCCTGCTCAAGGTGCCGCTGGGCGCACTTACTTCTTACGGGGATTTGGCGGCCGATATGGGCATGCCGGGAGCGTCCCGCGCCGTGGGATCTGCCTTGAGGGTGAACCCGGTTGCCTACCTGATCCCCTGCCACCGGGTCATTCGCGCAGAAGGCGAATTCGGGCAGTATCGGTGGGGGCCAAACCGCAAAGTTGCCATCATTGGATGGGAAGCCGGAAGGGTCGCGTAACCACTTACATTTTACTTTTTCAAAATACGCGTGTGATGAAATACAACTACCAGGTTAGCGGCATTCCCCGAAGCGAGCTCATGCCTTTTGCGGAGCTCGACGAGAAGGCGATGGCAGAACAGGGCATTCGCCGGGTAATTGCAGATACCAAGCCGGGATTCCCCTGTCGGATAAGTCTGGAAGATGTGGAAGTAGGTGAGGAAGTCATTCTCATCCATTACAAACACCACCAAAGCGATTCCCCTTACAGGGCTTCGGGCCCGATTTTTTTTCGGCCGAAGGCAAGAGCGGCCCGGTTAAAGGTGAATGAACTTCCCGACATGCTGCTGCACAGGTTCTTATCCCTGCGGGTTTACGATAACAAGGGTATGATGATCGAAGCGCTCACGCTTCAGGGGGTGAAACTGGAAGCTTCCCTGCAGGAGCTCTGGGGAAACCCCGATGCCAGTTATATCCACGTCCACAATGCCGGACCGGGCTGCTTCAATTGCAGGATCGATCGTGTGAATTAATTCCCGGCAGCTATTCAGCAAGCTGCATTCGGATTGGGATAATTGTCGGATTGATCCTCAATCGTGTTGTCGATGCATGCAAAATCCTTCTCCACTAAAAGGGACAGGGTATCCGGATCATTCCAATCCGCCGAATTGGAGAACCCGATCCGGTCGCTGCTATCCCAATTTGCGCATAGATGGGTCGGCAGGTAAAGCGTTAAAGTATTGGCCTCAAAGTCAGCAGCTAATTCGGGAATATCGTCACGCTTCTCGAGGGCATATATAAATACCCCTTTACCGAATTCGGTCCGCTCCTGAACCTTGCCCGAGCGGCAAAAGTCCTCCACTTCATTTCGCGTAAGGCGGAAACGCACGGAATTTCCCTTAATCCTGATTTTCATAGTCTTCCTGTACGTTTACCATTCCTTTTGTAATCTCATTCAGGCGCCTGACCTTATCCTCAAAAGTTCCGCTTAGTGTATTGCGGTAGGCATTCAGATTGGATGCCAGCTCGTCCAGGTCTTCGGGCAGGACCGTTTCAAAGAATTGCCTCAGTCGTTTGGCCAGTGTAGGAGATTTGCCGTTTGTGGAAATGGCTACCTTCAGGCTGCCCTTGGTTACGATCCCGCCCATATAAAAATCGCATAAATCCGGTGTATCCGCAACATTAGCCAAAATGCCTGCTTTCTGACAATCCAGATAGATGGCGCGGTTCACCTCCGGTCGGTCCGTGCAGGCAATGACCAATCGGATGTCTTCCAGGCAATCTGGGGCATAACTCCTTTGTAGGAGGGGAACCTCGTGGCGCTCCGCCAGCTGACGGAGTTCTTCATTAAAGGTATCGGAAAGGACCGAAACCCTTGCCCTTGGGCTCGACTTCAACAAGAAGCTCAGCTTTTCCAGGCCTACGTTTCCACCCCCTATGATTAGGATGTTGAAGGTGTTTACCTTGAGGAAGATCGGATACAGTTCATTCGTTGCCATTGGAGTCTCCCTTTAGGGTATAATTGATGGTGACCCGGGTTCCGCGTCCCGGTTTGGATGTTATAAACAACCGGCCATTGATGTAGTTGATGCGTTCCCGCATGAAGTGGATCCCCATCCCTCCTTCACTGTTCTTCTGAGCAGGACGGTCCAGGATGGCGGTGTCGAAGCCTTTG
>JBNKHB010000018.1:0-18038 GCA_050290125.1 Robiginitalea sp. | reverse complement strand
CTTTATAACAATACCGTCCGACCCCAGAAGTTCCAACTGCCTTGATTCTGGAAGATCAATAAATTCATAGAGACTCATAAAATGAATCTATATTCTCAAAGCGCAATTATCTTGCAGTAAGAAAAATAAGTCAAAAATATTTCTATTGCGGCTGCGTCAGCACGATGTTGCGCCACTTTACCTTGATGCCGCCGCCGTCGTGGATCTGCAGGGCTATGGAGCCCTCGCCTGCGCCGATCTTCTCGTCGGTAAGCGTTACCATCTGGGTGCCGTTCAGCCAGGAGGTAAGCTGGTCGCCCGCTACGCGGATCTTGAGCGTGTTCCACTCGCCCATCTTCACGTCCGGCAGGCCGGCCTCCGGCTTGATGAGCCAGCCGCGGCCGTAGCTTTCGTATACGCCGCCGGTATCGCTACCGGGGGGTGCTACTTCTACCTGCCAGCCGCTGACCTTGGTGCCTTCCACGGTGGAGCGGATAAAGACGCCGCTGTTCCCATTGGCCTCCTGAAGGAATTCCAACTGCAACTCAAAGTCCTTGTAATGCTCGTTGGTGGCCAGGTAGCCATAGCCGGCGTCGGGGCCGCTCTCGCAGACCAACAGGCCGTCTTCCACATACCATTTTTCGGTGCCGTACTTGGTCCAGCCGCTCAGGTCCTTGCCGTTGAACAATTCGGTTTGCTGGGCCGCTACAGGCGTCAGGGTAAGGAGCAGCAGGGCTGCCAGTGCTTTTTTCATGATACAGGGTGTTTGTTTAGTTGAACCAGTTATTCCAGGGGATGCGGCTGAGGATCAGCAGCAGGCCCAGGCCATAAAAGATGGCGATGCTCTTGAACTTCGGCTTGCCGTCCATGAACTTCTTGTGCCTGGACCAGCCCACGGTGATCAGCGCAATGGCGATCACGTTGATCAGCGGGTGTTCCAGGGCCAGCAGCCGCGCGGCGGAAGTTAACCCTCCCATGCCGAACTGGTTGATGGCCGAATAGCCGCTGGGGGAAATAAAGTACAGCAGCAGCCCGATCACCAGCTGGATGTGGCAGATGATCAGGGTAAAGAGGCTCAGGCGCAGGTCGCGCTGCATATTGAAGATCCGGTTCCTGAACCAGCCGCCAAAGGCGTTGATCACCGCAAAGAGGAGCAGTGCCAGGGCAATGTAGGCCAGGTAGGAGTGGATGGTTTGCAAGACGGTCATTCCAGTGGTTTTGCGTTAAAGGTATCATTTTTATTCAACAAAAAACCCCGGCGCAAGGCCGGGGTTTTACAATAGGTTCCAGAAGGTTTAGAACTGGTAGCGCAGGGCTACGTTCCAGGTACGGCCGAAGCCGAAGAATACCTTGTTGGAGGTATCGATACCTTCGTAAGTGGTGCTTCCCTGTCCGGGGAAGAAGTTGGTCAGCGACTCGGCAATGTACTCGGTGTCGAACACGTTGTTCAGGTTGGCCGCGATGCTGAGCCGGTCGTTCCCGCCCAGGCTGAAGTTGTAGTAAGCCCCCAGGTCAAAGAGCGTGTAGCTCGGCAGGCGCAGGGAACCGTCGTTGTCCGGAGAATCGAAATCCTCGGCAGACAGGAAGGCGTACAGGCGCGAAGCCGTATACATGCTGGTGGAGATCTTCAGGTCCTCGATGGGACGGATGATCATTTCCAGGCTGGTGGTGAACTGGGCCGCGTCGCCTACCTTCACATCGTCCAGGTACAGGGTTACGTCCGGATCGATCACGTTGCGCTGGTCATCCAGGGCTGCACCGGTGGCATTGCCCTTGTACTGCCAGTCACCCAGTGACAGCATACCGCGGAACTGAACCACGGAGCTGGCATAGTAATCGGCCTCGATCTCGATCCCGGTGTGTACCTGCTCCACGCCGTTGATGTTGGCGTTCCCCTCGTCGCCCTGCGGCGTCTCGATGCTCACGGATACAAAACGGTCGCTCCAGGAAGTCCGGTATACGTTGAACTTGGCGCGGAAATCGCCCAGGTTCATGCCATATCCGGCTTCCAGGCCCAGGATCTTCTCGTTGGTGAGATCCGGGTTCACTTCGTTCTGGAAGTTCAGGAATACCGCGTCAAAGAGCGGCTGCTTGGAGTAATACCCTGCGTTGAAGAACACATTGTGCTTTTCGTTCAGGTTAAAGTTGGCGCCCCCTTTGATGTTCCCGCCGATCAGGTGCTCCCAATCGGATTCCTGCAGCGGATCTGAATCATCATAGATAAAGTAGTCGATCCGCCGGAAGCTCTGGTTGGAAAGGCCTCCCTGAACAAAGGCGGAAACGGTGCCATCGGTGTACTCCACCTGACCGAAGCCTCCGTACCAGCGAACCAACCCGTCGTTGTAGTAATCGATCTTCTCCTCGTCGTCGATGTTCTTGAAGACGTTTACGATGGATGCAAAGTCGGAATCGATCACATCATCCTGGCGCAGTACGCGGTCCGGGTTGTTCACGTCCTCATTGTCCAGGTAGCCGTCGGCGCCCAGCAGGTTGTCAAGCCTGCGGTAGTGGATCCCTTTGTAGGAACGCAGGTCCATCCCGATGTCCCAGCTCCAGTTGGAGTTGATGTCCGTGTGGAAATTGGCGATGGCGCCAAACCAGTTATGGGAGTTCATGGAAGCACGACGCACCAGCCCGTCGCCGAAATCGGTAACGATGATCTCGCCCTGGGCATTCGGCGTCAGCTGGTAGGTGTTGCCATCATAGAAGGTAACTTCCTCGCCGGAGTTGAAGGCAGAGATCCGGTCGTAATCAACCAGGCCGGTCTCCGGAATGCGGTAGCGGCTGGAGCTGGCAAAGCCAAAGCCCGGGCCTACCCCGATATCCCCGGTTCCGCCGCCGCGGCCAAAAGAGGCATAGGCAGAGGCAGACAGGGTGCTCTTGTCATTCACCTTCCACTCCCAGGTAAGGGAAGTGAGCGGCTTGTGGTAGAAGTTGCGGCGCCAGCCGAACTCCTCGCCGTTCAAGAAGCCGTGGTTGTAGTTGTACTTCAGGCCGTATTCCAGGTGGTCCTCCAGGGTTGCTACGTTAAAGAAGCTGGAGGTACGCTGGTTGTGTACCTGCGGAGCCCCGGTGAGGATAAACTGGAAGTTGTGCTTGGCATTCGGCTGGTAACCCAGGCCGATAAAGTAGTTATAGCCTTCAAATTTGGTACCGTCAATGTACCCGTCGCCGGCGGTGCGTCCCATCAATACGGAAGCAGCAAAGCCGTTTTCATTGATACCGGTGTTGTAGGCGGCCATGGTCTTCAGGTAGCCGTCGTTTCCGCCGCCGAAGGTGATGGTGCCGCCTTCTTCCTTCTCGGTGGACTTGGTGATGATGTTGATGGTCCCCCCTACGGAAGAGATAGCCAGTTTGGAAGACCCGAGCCCGCGCTGCACCTGCATGGCGGTGGTCACGTCGCTCAGTCCGGCCCAGTTACTCCAGTACACGATGCCGTTCTCCATGTCGTTTACGGGGATCCCGTTGATCATGATGGCCGTGTTGCGGGAGTCAAAACCACGCACGTTGATCCGGCCGTCGCCGAACCCGCCTCCGGTCTTGGTGGCGTAAATGGAAGGGGTGGTCTTAAGGATCTCGGGGAATTCCTGAGAACCCAGTTTCTCCACGATCTCGGCGCTGCGGATGGTACTTACCGCAACCGGGGTCTCGCGATCCTTGGCAATGTCCAGGATCCCGGTTACCACTACGCCTTCCAGCACTTCTGCGTCCGGGCTCAGGGTAATGTTACCCAGGCTGCCGGAACCGCTAAACCCGACTTGAATGGTCTGGTATCCGATGTAGGAAACTACGAGCACGCCGCTCGCCTGGCTGGTTTCCAGAACGAAGTTCCCGTCAAAGTCGGTGGATACTCCATTGCTGGTGCCCTGAAGGACCACGTTGGCGCCTGGCAGGGGCCCGCCCAGGTCACCGTCCATTACCGTTCCGGATACGGTGGTCTGCGCAAAGGTCAGGACCGCGGTCAGGAACAGCGAAAAGGTTAAGATTAGCTTTTTCATTCTCGTGTTATTTAGGTTTGCAATGCGACGCAAAAGTGGGTTAGAAAACCCACAAATGTATTAAGGGAATGTTAAATTCCTAACGCAAACATAAGGCCTTTTTTGCAATTAAAGGAGCTGACTAGCAATCACTTATCTACAAAAACAGCGCTATTGAAGAAATGGCAAATTATTTCTTAAAATTTTGTAAAAGCTGAAGTGTGGAGCCGTCGTGATTGCCGACCTGTGAAGATTCCAGTTCGCCGAGGATGGTGTTGGCCAATTGCTTGCCTAATTCCACCCCCCACTGGTCGTAGCTGAAGATGTTCCAAATGACCCCCTGGACGAAGATTTTGTGCTCGTAAAGCGCTACCAGCGCCCCGAGCGATTCCGGGGTAAGCCGGTCGATGAGCAGGGTATTGGTGGGCTTGTTGCCTTCAAAGACCTTAAAGGGCACCAGCCGCTCCAGGGCCGCCTGGTCCATCCCTTTGCCCGCGAGTTCTTCCCGGACCTCTTCGGCATCCTTGCCGTTCATCAGGGCTTCGGTCTGGGCAAAGAAATTCGCCATCAGTTTCAGGTGGTGGTCGCGGTCCCCGTGCAGGGAATGCTTATAGCCGATAAAATCCGCAGGGATCAGTTTGGTCCCCTGGTGGATGAGCTGAAAAAAGGCGTGCTGGGAGTTGGTCCCCGGTTCGCCCCAGATGATGGTCCCCGTCTGGTAGCTTACCCGATTGCCAGCGCGGTCCGTACTCTTGCCGTTGCTCTCCATGATGCCTTGCTGCAGGTAGGCAGGCAGGCGGTGCAGGTATTGTGTATAGGGGATGATCGCTTCGGTCTCGGCCCCGTAAAAATTGTTGTACCAGATGCTGAGCAGCGCCAGTGTCAAGGGGATGTTCTCTTCCCAGGGCGCCGTACGAAAATGGGTATCCATCTTGCCCGCGCCCGCCAGCAGGGCCTCAAAATGGTCAAAGCCAATGGCCAGCGCAATGGAGAGGCCAACGGCGCTCCAGAGGGAGAAACGTCCGCCTACCCAATCCCACATGGGGAAGACCTGGTCCGGGGAGATCCCGAACTCGTCCAGCATCGCCGTGTTGGTGGAGACGGCCGCAAAATGACGGGCCACGTCTTCCTGCCTGGCGTGCTGAAGGAACCACTTCTTGATGGTCAGCGCATTGCTGAGGGTCTCCTGGGTGGTAAAACTCTTGGACACCACCACGAAGAGGGTGGTCTCCGGGTTGAGCTGCTTCAGCGCCTCGTGCACGTGGTCCCCGTCCACATTGCTCACAAAATGTACGCGCAGGTGGTTGGCGTAGAATTTCAGGGCCTCGGTCACCATCACAGGCCCCAGGTCCGAGCCGCCGATCCCGATGTTGACTACGTCGGTAAAGGCCTTGCCGGTATATCCTTTCTTTGTGCCGCTGATCACGGCTTCGCAAAACGCGCGCATCTGCGCCTGCACCTCGCGGACTTCCGTCTGCACTCCGGCCGGATCGGCCCCGCCGCTGCTGCGCAGCGCGGTGTGCAACACGGCCCTGCCTTCGGTCTCATTGATGGCTTCGCCACCAAAATAGGCCTCTACGGCAGGCCGGAGCCCGGCCTCTTCCGCCAATTCGCGCAACAGCCCCAGGGTCTCCCCGGTAATGCGGTTCTTGGAGTAATCCACAAAAAAATCACCCCAACGGACGCTCATGCTGGCGGCCCGGTGGGGGTCCTTCCGGAATAATTCCTTAAGATGTAGTGATTTTGTCTCCTGGTAGTGTGCCTGTAATTTTTTCCACGCCTGCGTTGTGGTCGGATCAATTTTGGCTAGCGGCATGCTGTGTCTCGTTGTACGTTATCAAATCTTCTTCCGGGGTGGGCTGGGGAAGGGCCAGGGGAATGCAATCCAACTGGGTCTTCAGCGGGTTGATATGTCCGTAATAGGCCGGACGCAGTTCTTCGGCCAGGGGTTCGGCCGCCGGTAATTCCTCGCGCAGCGGGTCTACCTGCCTGCCATTCTTCCAGAAGCGGTAGCACACGTGCGGACCGCCCGTATTGCCGGTCATCCCGATCCATCCGATCACGTCGCCCTGCCGGACATAATCCCCACGCTTTACGTTCTGGGCCTTCATATGGAGGTACTGGGTGCTGTAGGTGCCGTTGTGGCGGATTTTAACGTATTTGCCGTTCCCGCCCCTCCGGGTGGATTCGGTCACAACACCGTCGGCCGTGGCCAGGATGGGCGTACCTACCGGGGCGGCATAATCCGTGCCGCGGTGCGGGCGCACTTTGTAGCCGTAGTAACGGATGCGGCGTTTCAGGTTGTAGCGGGAGGAGAGGCGGCCGAATTTAAGCGGGGCGCGCAGGAAGGTGCGCCGCAGGTTGTTGGCCTCCTCGTCAAAATATTCGGTGATCCCCAGGGTGTCGTTCGGGTAGGCGAAAGCGTAGAACTCCTCGCCCCGGTGCTCAAAGTACGCGGCCTTGATCGGGCCGGTACCGGCATAGATGGAATCGTTGATGTATTTTTCGTCGTAGATGATGCGGAATTTGTCGCCTGCATCCAGCTTAAAGAAATCGATGGTCCAGGCGTAGATCTGCGAGAGATCGTAGGTCAGGTAAAAATCCAGGCCCTGCTCCACGATCACATTGGAGAGCGACCCGCCTTCCGGGATCACACCGGAGGCCTCTTTTTCCCGGGTCATCACCGCCCGTTTGTTCTTGTAGGCCACTACCGAATCGCGGAAATCCACCACAGTGTAGTTGATGGGGTCGTTCTGGTAGATAAAGACCTGGGCAGATTGGGCCGTGTCCTTGGATTTAAGGATCATGTACGGCTTGCCGGCACGGATGCGGCGCACATCAAAGGTATCCTTGAAACGTTCGGAGAGCGTTACGATCTTGGGGTAGTCCACCTTGTTGGCGATCATGAGTTCCCCAAAGCTGTCGCCGTTGCGAATGGTATCGGATACCACGTGGAATTCGTCCAGGTTAAACCCGTACTCCATCCGGGGTTCCGCCTCAGCGATCAATTCCTCGGTGTTGTCTTGTTCCGTTTCAGGTGCTTCGGTTACCGCATCCCCACAGGATGCGATCAGGGTTGCTAACATTAAAATACCCCAGTATGTCCGCATAGTCGTTTAGTTGTTTTCGGGGTTGAGCTGATGCTCCACCCACTGCTTGCCCCAGTTCTCAAGCGAATCGCTGTCGTGAACCTCCGGAAAGAATACCACATGCTGAAAACTCGGCGGCAGGTAGGACTTCCAGTTGGTCCCTCCGGTGGCCTCGATGGTCTCCTTTTCACGGTTCAGATAGCGGTGAGCCGACCCCAGGTGCATAAGCGGCCAATTCACGTTCGCATTGATGTCCATTTGTTGTAACGCTCCGGTAAGCGCTTTATTATTCCGGTCTTCCGCCGCCAAATTTAAATATTTATGGTAAATAGTGTTGCCTTTCAGTTCTTTAGCAATGCGAATAAATCGCGGCGTATATCGGTATTCGAATTGCTTAAGGGTCAGGGTCTTCTCTCCGGTGGCCAGATCCGTAGCCCCTTTCTTCCAGTAAATATGCTCGTAGAGCACCTCAATCGGGTCTTCCGCAGAGAACTGATCGCGCTCGGTATGATGCACCAGCAGCTCCAGCGGCGCGGCATAGATCTCGATCATCCGGTACTGTGCGGACTGGAAGCCGCTGGCCGGCAGCAGGGCCATGCGGTAGCGCAGGAACTGCTCCCGCTCCATTCCGCGGATCATGATGCTGAAGGAGGAGATCAACGCCTTGTAGTAGTTGTTGATCCGGTTGACCTTTTCGGTAAAGAAGGCTACGTTCTGCGATTTGTCGTCCACGATCTGCTGCTGTTCGTGTAGGATGAGCTTAAAGAACAGCTCCGTGATCTGGTGGTACATGATAAAGATCTCCTCGTCCGGGAAATGCGTACGGGGAACCTGCAGGCTCAGTAAGGTGTCCAGGTGGATGTAATCCCAATAAGTAAGGTAACGCTGGTAAAGGAGGCCGTCCAGGTAGGAGCTCAGGTCCTGGCCGGAATCCCGGTATTTCGCCTCGAGTTTCCGGATTTGCGACTCAATCCGCTCCTTATTTTCCATGCAAAGGGGTTAGTCCATTATGATCTTGAACTGGTTTTTTAGCGCATTATACCCGTCCAGATCCGCCTTGATCGAACCCACTGTCAGATCCGCCTCAATGCGGATGGGCAATTTATTGCGATCGTTGGATACCCACAAAGATAAACTTTCCTGTTCTTTAAACACACGCCCGGACTGTACATACGGGCGAAACTTAAGGCATTCCACCTTTCCGAATTTGGTCTTGATCACTTCCTTACCCAGGTACTTCAGACGGAATTTGAAGATGCCGTCGTCATCGTAGAGCATATTGAGCTCGATATTGCGACCGATAATAAGCTCTTCGGACTCGTAATTGTTGCGCAGGTAATAGAAGGCGGAGATCAGGTCCTGGATGGACTGGTTGATCTCAAAAGCCATTTTCTTTTTATTCTTCTTGTCGTGAAGTACTGCCTTCTCCTTGTCGTGATCAAAGTTGATCTCGATATCCTTTTTATAGCCGCCCTCGTCAATCTTGCGGATGAACTTGTACGGTTTCCCGTCTTCCTTCCCGAAATAACTTTCGTAGGTGTCATCCACCTTGAAAAAGATACTGGCAAAGCCTGTGGTCTGTCCGCGCCCCACCACATGGTATACCGGCACCTCCCCAATGGTATCCGAGGTAACGTGCAGGGTGGCATAGCTGGCGTTGAGAAAGCCGTAATGGATGCGGAACTTCAGCCACTCTCCGGGCTTGAACGCCTCGACGGATTCCTCCATCGGTTCTATGACCGGCGCATTCAGCCGGAGCTGGGAAGGCGCGGTCACACCCCATAGGAGGCTGAGCATCAACAGGATCTTAACTGGTTTCATCATGGCAAATTTCATAATAATTCGCGAAATGGGGACTTCTTAAACCTTATTTGACAATATCTTAAACAATTTTTATTCCAAAGTATTGCAATGTCAGGGCCTAAGAAGCTGCAAATGCCCTGAATCCGGCACTTTCACCAATAAAAAAAGCCCTAATCGAGCGATCAGGGCTTTTCCTAAATAACCAACCAAACTTTAAATTATGAAAAACCAATACTTAAAGCTATAAGGGAACCACCCCTTATGACATCAAAAATAGGATAAGAAATCCGCCTGATTTTCATTTTAACGTACTTTAACTAGAACCTTAACAATACTTTAGCGGTTGTCCTTCCGAATTCTTAAAATCCCCGGAATCCGGTCCTAAAGCGTGCCCCTGGAACGCTGCTCGCGTTCAATGGCCTCGAACAGGGCTTTGAAATTTCCCTTGCCGAACGATTTGGCCCCTTTACGCTGGATGATCTCAAAGAAAAGGGTAGGCCGGTCCAGTACGGGTTTGGTAAAGATCTGCAGCAGGTACCCCTCGTCGTCGCGGTCTATGAGGATCCCCAACTCCTTGAGCGGTGCCAGGTCCTCGTCGATCTCGCCCACCCGGTCCAGCACATCTTCGTAGTAGGTAGCCGGGACGGTGAGGAATTCCACGCCCCGGTCGTGTAGGGCGCTAACGGTTTCTATGATGTTGTCCGTGGCCAGGGCCATATGCTGCACGCCGGCCCCGTTGTAGAATTCGATGTATTCCTCAACCTGCGATTTATTGATCCCTTCCGCCGGTTCGTTGATGGGGAATTTGATTCGGCCGTTGCCATTGCTCATCACCTTGCTCATCAGGGCGGTATACTCCGTCGATATATCCTTGTCGTCAAAGGAAACCAATTGGGAGAAGCCCATGACCCTTGCATAGAAGTCGCACCACTTGTTCATCTCGTTCCAGCCAACGTTGCCCACCATGTGGTCGATGTATTTCAGGCCGGTGGAAGGGGCGCGGAAATGCGGCTCCCATTTGCGAAAACCGGGCATGAAGGGCCCGTCATAGCCGTCGCGCTGGACAAAGAGGTGTATGGTCTCACCGTAGGTGTGGATCCCGGAAACCACTACCCTGCCGTGGTCATCTTCCAGGATTTCCGGTTCCTGGTAGGCCGCGGCCCCGCGCTTTACGGTCTCTTCAAAACTCCTGGCGGCATCCTCCACCCAGAGGGCGACGAATTTCACCCCGTCCCCGTGTTTGTCGATATGGCTGTTGATCGGGCCGCCAGGTTTTAAGGGGGAAGTAAGCACCAGGCGGATCTTGTCCTGCCGGAGCACATAGGATACGCGGTCTTTGCGGCCGGTCTCCAGGCCGGCATAGGCTTCGGGCTGGAATCCCCAGGCAGCCATATAGTAATACGCCGCCTGTTTGGCATTCCCCACATAGAGCTCTACGTGGTCGGTGCCCAGCAGGGGCAAAAAGTCACCGGCGGTTTGTTCCACCGATGGATTCATTGATTTATCAGTTGCGGACATGATTGTAAGTTTAAAATTGTGAATAGGGCGGCAAGGGCCGCCGGGAAGTGCTTCGCCAAAAAAAGCGAGGGTTACCACATGGCCCGCAGGTGGGAGGCAATATGTGCGATCGGTCTCTTCATGCCCCTGTTTTTTGCAAATATCCGAAAAAAGCGCGGAATCCAGCGGCTCAGAACCAATAGCCGATACTGAAGTAAAAGCCGTTCACCTTTCCCTCTGGCGACCAGGAATACATCACCTGGACCGGTCCGAAAAACGACTCCCAGCCATAGGCCAGGCCATAACCGGAAAAGTCCGGGGCAGTAAACCATTCCCCGGTGCGGAACAGGTCGTCCGCCACATTGGCATAATTGGCGGCAAACAGCAGGTGGTTCTTGGGTGTAATTTCCCAATCCAAACGGCTGTAGGCCTTGACGAAACTGTTGCCGGGCAGGCTGATGAAGTCATAGCCTATAAATGGGACAAAATTATTGATCATTCGGCTGCCGTATCCCCCGAGCACAAAATCAAAACTGGTTACGGAAGAGGTGCCCAGCTTAAAGCCGCCTTCCGTTTCCAGGTTCAGGCTCAGGTTATGGGTGATGCCGAAAGCGGTTCCCATCCTGGCCTTGGCCACGGAGAATTCCTTGAAGCGCTCATTGAAATCGGAGGAGAGCAGGTACAGGTGGAAATCCCCGTCAAAGTACAGGCCCCGGGAGGGGAAATACCTATCGTCGTAAGTGTCCAGTACCAGCGTTCCAAAGGCGCTGAAATAGTTGCTGTTCTCAAAGAAGGTGCGGCTCTCGTTGGCCGGCCCTATGGAGATCCCCGGGTCCGGAGAGCTCTGGGAAAGGGTTTCGGTGCTGTACTTCAGGAGCTTGTGCTCCAGGCCCAGGCTAAAGGCAAATTCTTCCCGAAGGACGGTTTGCAGGTAAATCTGGTTGGTCAGGTCGGACACATCCAGGTTGATATTGTTGATGTTATCGTCGTCCGGCACATCGAAATTGGCCCGGAAGAGGCTGTAATCGATCTCCTGGTCAAAGCTGTTGAAACGCGAATTGATGCCGAAGCTCCAGTAGGAACCCTTGTCCACGTAATACTCGGCATTGTAGCGGATGTGGTCGCCGAGGATGAGGTCAAAGGAGGCCACGTCGTCATCCGCCAGGAAATGTTTGCGGGTTAGGTTGATAAGGGCCGCGCTCTTGTAGAGGTCGTCGTAATGGGCTCCGATCCTCACAAAGGTGCGCGTCGGGTTTTCCTGCAGTCTGAGGATCAGGTCCTGGCCCAGGCCGTTAGAGACCAGTTGATAGCGGATGGTCTTGAAGTTGCCGGTAGCGGAGAGGTTGCTGATCCCCGCCTGCAGCTTGCTGAAGGAGACGCGTTCGGCAAGGTCAAAGCGGAGTTTCCCCTTTACGTAGCCGCGGCTGTAGTTGTTGTTACCGGTAAGCAGCAGGCGGTTGATGGCAAGGGAATCCGTTACGACCACCGGGGGCCGTTCCTGTTTCCCTTGCTGCTGCCCGGCAAGCGACCGCAATTCGTCCAGCTTTTCGCGCGCCGCTTCCTCTCCCGAGGAGATAATGGTTTCCCGCAGGTCAAAATCGATCACCGAAAACTCATCCATGGGCGGTTTGATGTAAATATCGGTGAGATTCGACTTGCGATCCATCTGGCCCACCGTCCTGTAGTTGTTGATCTGCAACAGGATTTCCGTAGCCGATACCAGGGATTCCCTGTCGCGGAGGCCGTGCTGTACATCCACTCCGATGATCCGGTCCACCCCCATTTCCCGAACCTCCTCCACTGGATAATTGTTGAGCACGCCGCCGTCGATCAGCAGGCGGCCGTCTACCTCGGCAGGTTCAAACAGGGAAGGAAAGGTGCCGCTGGCCATGATGGCCTCGGGCAGGTAACCGCTGTTCAGCATGATCTCCTCCCCGGTCTCCACGTCCGTGGCAATGCAAAAGAACGGGATGGGCAGCTGGCTGAAATCATGCACATCCTTTACGTGGTACAGGGCGCGCACCAATTCGTTATAGATGTTCTGCCCGCCGGATATGGCGGGCGGAAAGGACACCTTGAAATCCGTAAAAGGCAGCGTAAGCGCGTAGCGTTCGGAATCTTCTTTTTCGTAAAAGGTTTTGACGCTGCGGGGCAGGTTATCCTGGATCAGGTTGGTGAAATCGGTCTCGGTGAACAGGGTTTCCAATTCGCTTGCCGAATAGCCCGAGGCGTAGAGGGCCCCGACGATGGCGCCCATGCTTGTGCCCCCGATATAGTCGATCCGTACCCCGGCCTCCTCGATGACTTTGAGGGCTCCGATATGGGCCATCCCCTTGGCGCCGCCGCCGCTTAGAACCAGGCCCACCCGCAGATCTCCGCTAGGGGCGTTCCCCTGGCCGAAACCTGATACCGAAAGACAAAACAGGAGTCCAAGAAGCAGCTTTGGGCGCATGCCGTGAAGTTACTTCATTCACGTAAACTATCATAAACTTTCCGGGCTTTTGAAGGGCCGATCACCTCGCTGAGTTCGTCCAGGGAACTCTGCCGGATCCGCTTTACCGACTTAAAGGTGCGCAGCAGGTCGCGGGCGGTCTTCTCGCCGATCCCGTCGATACCTTCCAGTACGGAGCTGATAGCCCCCTTGCTGCGCTTGTTGCGATGGTGTGAAATCCCAAAGCGGTGGGCCTCGTTGCGCAGTTGCTGGATCACCCGGAGGGTTTCGGACTTTTTGTCCAGGTAGAGTGGGATGGGGTCCGCGGGGAAGTAGATCTCCTCCAGGCGCTTGGCGATCCCAATGATGGCGATCTCGCCCCTGAGTCCCAGATCCTCCAGGCTGGTCAGCGCGGCGGAAAGCTGCCCTTTGCCCCCGTCTATCACGATCAGTTGCGGCAGGTCCTCGCCTTCGTCCAGCAGCCTCCGGTACCGCCGGTGCACCACCTCGCGCATGGAGGCAAAATCGTCCGGGCCTTCCACCGTTTTTATGTTAAAATGCCTGTATTCCTTTTTGGCGGGCTTGCCGTCCCGGAAGACTACGCAGGCAGCCACGGGATCGGAACCCTGGATGTTGGAATTGTCGAAACACTCGATGTGGCGCGGCTCCTGGCTCAGGCGGAGATCGGTCTTCATCTGGGCCATCAGGCGTTTTACGTGTCGGTCCGGGTCTGTGATGCGGATCTGATTGAAGCGCTCCTGCCGGTAATAGCGGGCGTTGCGCTGGCTGAATTCCACCAGTTTGCGCTTGTCTCCCTGTTTGGGTACCGTCACTTTCACTTCTCCGGAAACCGGGACCCGGAACGGAAGGAAGATCTCGCGCGCCGAAGACGCAAACCGCTCCCTCAGGCTCACAACCGCCAGCGACAACAGGTCCGCGTCGGTCTCTTCCAGTTTCTTTTTGATCTCCATGGTATGCGAGCGAACCACCAGGCCATGGGCCACCTGCATATAATTCACGTAGGCATGGGTCGGGTCTGAAACGATGGAAAAGACGTCCACATCGGTGATCTTCGGGTTCACCACGGTAGACTTGGACTGGTAGTTTTCCAGGATATCGATCTTTTCCTTGATCTGCTGGGCTTCCTCGAAACGCGTCTCAGCAGCCAATTGCTTCATGCGGTGCCTGAAGTACTGCAGGGAGGTCCGGAAATTTCCCTTGACGATCTCCCGGATGTCCTCGATCTGCCGGTCATAGGAGGCCACGTCCTGCAATCCCTCGCAGGGCCCCAGGCAATTCCCCAAATGGTATTCCAGGCACAGCTTGTACTTGCCGGCCCGGATCTTTTCTTCGGACAGGTCGTAGTTGCAGGTGCGCAGCGGATAGACGCTTTTGATGAGATCCAGCAAGGCGCGGACCGTTTTCATGGAGGTGTACGGCCCGAAATACTCCGAACCGTCCCGGATCCGTTTGCGTGTGGGGAATATCCGCGGAAAGCGCTCGTTCTTGATGCACAGCCAGGGATAGGATTTGTCGTCCCGCAGCATGATGTTGTACCGGGGCTGGTGTTCCTTGATCAGGTTGTTCTCCAGCAGCAGCGCGTCCGATTCGGTGGGCACCACGATGTGCCGGATGCTCCGGATCTTCTTCACCATCAGGCGGGTCTTGCCGCTGTCGTGTGTTTTGGAAAAATACGAGCTTACCCTCTTCTTCAGGTTCTTGGCCTTGCCCACATAGAGCATTGCCCCGTCCCCGTCAAAGAACTGGTATACCCCGGGGCTGTCCGGGAGGGTTTTAAGTTGTATTTCAAGGGGAAACTCGCTCATACCGATACCTTCCCTGCAAAGATAGGACACCGGTTCATTCGGGAGTATCGCGCATAAATCCGTGCAGATAAACGGAATCCCTGCAAGGCCGCTGCGGCGCCACTAATTACCTTTAAAATTCCTAACCGTCGGATTGTAAGGCATTTATCACAATTAAACTGGAGCCTTTGCGTGTAAGAAGTTTATCACAAAAGGGTTAAAAAATGCTAAAATTGTGCATTTCATCGATATTTTTAGGCTTTTTAAAGGTTCGTATACTTTTTTTTTACATATTTTTAAAGCGCAAAAACCGAGCATTAATATGGACAATTATCTCATCACCTTAGGGATGTATTTGATATTGATGCTCTTTTTCAAGATTTATTTTGCGGTCTCCGCAAAAGAGTAGTTGCATTAAATGTCCCCCACCCCACTGTAGGCGTTTAATCGACAAGCTATATGTTGAAAAAAGAGCTTCGATTGAACTTCTTGCATCAACGAAATTTAATTTCGGATCAGCGATACCACGAATTGAGTAAGGGTATCGCTGATCGTGTTTTAGGCCTTCCCATCTGGGAGCGCCAGTACTTCCATCTCTTTCTCCCGATCCCGGGTAAACGCGAAGTGGACACCTCTTACCTGAGGGAACTCCTGGCAGAACGCGGCAAAGATATCGTGGTGCCCCGCATGGCGGAGAATCATAGCCTGGAGCATGTATTGTTAACTCCTCAGACGGCGTTGGCCCCGAATGAATGGGGGGTTCCCGAACCCATCGGAGGCAGGCAGCTGGACCCTTCCGAACTGGATGTGGTATTCCTGCCCTTGCTCGCCTATGACCGGGCCGGTAATCGGGTGGGTTACGGAAAAGGCTACTACGACCGGTTCCTTGAGCGATGTCCCGAGGACGTCCTTACCGTAGGGCTTTCCTTTTTCGAACCTGTAGCAGAGATTTCGGATTTAGACGAAACGGACCGACCGATGGACTTTCTGGTGAGCCCGGAACGGATCTACGAATTCTGATCTGTCGCCGGTTCCTCGGCTTCCCCGGAATCCGCATCCGCCGCGGAATATTCTTCTTTTGCAGCTTTGGCGAAGGCGCGCTTATTGAAGACCAGCAGGATCCCTACGCCGGTGCTGATGGCCGTATCCGCGATATTGAAGACGGGTGCAAAGAAACGGAAGGGATCTCCGCCTACCCAGGGCATCCATTCCGGCCAGTGGCTGTCTACGATGGGAAAGTACAGCATGTCCACCACCTTGCCGTAAAACATGCTGCCATAAGGCTCCTCGGCCATAAAGGTGGCCACATGACCGTAACTGTCGTCAAAGATCATCCCGTAGAAAAGCGAATCGATGATATTGCCGATGGCCCCCGCAAAGATGAGGCTCACTGCTAGTACCAGCGTGGTATTGGCGCCCTTCTTCAAGATGTCGCGCAGCCAGTAACCGATCCCGCCGATGGCAAAGATCCTGAAGATGGTGAGGAAGAGCTTGGCGCGGCGTTCCGAGATGGGCAGCAGGTCACTGAGTTTGGTTCCCCAGGCAGCCCCCTCATTCTCTATGAAGTAGATCTTGAACCAGGAAAACACATCCACGGACTCCTCCAGTTGAAAGTGGGTTTTCACGTAGATTTTGCTCGCCTGGTCCACTGCTAAAACGGCCAGGACCAGCAAGAGGGATGTGTTGAGTCGCATCGGTCCGGATTGATCCGGGCAAAAATAGGGATTAAAAATGAATGGAGAAGCCGGGAATAGGGATCAGGGGATGTGAATGACGCGGATATCTCCCCGCGTGGTCTGCAGCAAAACCTGTGGCGTACCTGCCGGAACGGGATCGATATGCACTTCCCCGTAACGCGAACTGGCTTCGATGCTGCCGTCTTCCACCCGGGCGGTAATCGCCGCGGTCAGCGTACGGACATCTGTACGCTCTGCACGATGCTCCAGCCGGCATCCCCCGTCGTTGATCCGGACCGTGAGCTCCCGGTAAATCCCGGAGGTCCGGACCTGGCACTGTCCGGCATGCACGGATACCATTTGGTGTTCGGGCATTATCACCCGCAGCTTTACCGACACCACCTTATGCGCCCCCAGTTTGTCGTTGGGAAAATGAAATCCCGGTGCGGGGCCGGTCCCGATAAAGAGGGTGTTCCCCATCCGTTCGGTCCGAACCAGTACGTCGGTCTCGTATTCCCCTTCCATGCGCGCCTCAACGGTAACCTCCCGGGTGGGGGCCGTTTCCAGACGGATATCGAAACACTGCTGCCCGTCGATCACGATGGCATGAACTTCCGGGTCCAGCAGCGTCTTGCTGATGCTTACCTGGCCCCGTGCACCGGTAGCCGCCAGCAACAAAGCAACCGTCAACCCCAGAAGCGGGGCATAAAAAAAACGTCCCGAAGGACGTTCTTTTTTATTTCTGCATGTTCTTCGCTTCGATGCTGAGCGTAGCATGTGGTACGAGCTTTAGGCGTTCCTTGTTGATGAGCTTCCCGGTAACCCGGCAAATGCCATAGGTCTTGTTCTCGATCCGGAGCAACGCGTTCTTCAGGTCCCTTATGAACTTTTCCTGCCGGATGGCCAGCTGGGTGTTCGCCTCCTTGCTCATGGTCTCGGAGCCTTCTTCAAATGCCTTAAAGGTGGGTGAAGTGTCGTCGGTACCATTATTGCCGTCGTTCATATAGGAACTTCTGAGCAGCTCCAGGTGCTGCTTGGCCTTCTCGATCTTTTGCTCTATGATTTCACGGAATTCTTCCAGGTCCTTGTCCGAATACCGCACTTTAATATCTTCTCCCATTGTCTTAGTGTTTTTGTATGAACAATTTGGTGTTGACCTCATCAAAGGCAATTGCCGTTCCTTCCTCCAGGTGCTCCTCAAACTGCAGGTCTGCCGTGAGGGTTTCCGTCTTAATGTACTGCAAATTGCTCTTTACGGCGTTCTCCACCGTTTCGTCTTTCAGAAATTTAATGTCGATGCGGTCCGTCACCTCAAATCCCGATTCCTTCCGCAGGTTCTGAATCCTGTTGACCAGCTCCCGGGCAATGCCCTCGTTACGAAGGGATTCGTCGATCGTGATATCCAGTGCTACGGTTACCGGGCCGGAAGAGGCCACCAGCCAACCCTCGATATCCTGGGAGGTGATTTCTACATCTTGTAACTGTAATATAATGTTTTTATTTTCCAGGTCAAGCACTATTTCGCCTTCCCGCTCAATTTTCTGGATGTCACCCTGGTCCAGCCGCGCAACGGCACCGGCAATAGCTTTCATGTCCTTGCCGTACTTGGGGCCGAGGGTCTTGAAATTCGGCTTGATGCGCTTGACCAGGATGCCCGAAGCGTCGTCCAGCAGCTGGATTTCCTTCACGTTCACCTCGGAACGGATCAGTTCGGATACGGATTCGATGGCCTTGCGCTGCCCGGGATCCAGTACCGGTATCATTACCTTCTTGAGCGGTTG
>JBNKHB010000017.1:0-18420 GCA_050290125.1 Robiginitalea sp. | reverse complement strand
AAGGGAAAACCAATAATTGGTGTTGCTTTATGGAAAATAGAAATCTAAGAAAAGAGCGTATAGGCGTTGTGACCAGCAACCGGATGGAGAAATCCATTGTCGTTGCCGAGGTCAAGCGGGTAAAGCACCCCATGTACGGTAAGTTCGTACTGCGGACCAAAAAATACGTTGCCCACGACGAGACCAATGATTGCAACATCGGGGATACCGTTAAGATCATGGAGACCCGGCCGATGAGCAGGACCAAGTGTTGGAGGTTGGTAGAAATCCTTGAAAGAGCCAAGTAATTATGGTACAACAAGAATCCAGACTGAAAGTAGCGGACAATACGGGAGCCAAAGAGGTTCTCACCATCCGCGTATTGGGAGGGACCAAAAGACGCTATGCTTCCCTTGGGGACAAGATCGTAGTGACCGTTAAGGAGGCTACCCCCAACGGAACCATTAAAAAGGGTGCCGTATCTACCGCCGTGGTGGTCCGTACCACCAAGGAGGTGCGCCGTCCGGACGGTTCATATATCCGCTTTGACGACAATGCCTGCGTGCTGTTGAACCCGACCGGAGAAATGCGGGGTACCCGCGTCTTCGGACCGGTAGCCCGGGAGTTGCGCGAAAAGCAATTCATGAAAATCGTTTCCTTGGCTCCCGAGGTACTATAAAGCAAGAAAGAGATGAAACTACGGATAAAATCAGGAGATAAGGTCCGCGTGATCGCGGGAGACCACAAAGGCAGCGAAGGCAAAGTACTTCAGGTGTTGCGCGACAGCAACAAAGCCATTGTGGAAGGTATCAACACCGTATCCAAGCACGAGAAGCCGAGTGCCCGCAACCCTCAGGGCGGCATTGTGAAGAAGGAAGCCCCGATCCACATTTCTAACCTTTCCCTGATCGACCCTAAATCCGGGGACGTTACCCGGGTGGGATACGAGGAACGGGACGGCAAGAAAGTACGCGTCGCTAAAAAATCCAATGAAGTCGTATAGTTATGGAATACGTACCGAGATTAAAGAAAGACTATAAAGAGCGCGTGATCAAGGCGCTGCAGGAGGAATTCGGTTACAAGAACGTAATGGAAGTACCCCGTCTGCAGAAGATCGTGCTGAGCCGCGGCGTTGGCGCAGCGGTTGCCGATAAAAAGCTGATCGACCATGCGGTGGACGAGCTGACCCTGATTACCGGGCAAAAGGCGGTGGCGACGATCTCCAAGAAGGACGTTTCCACGTTTAAGCTGCGGAAAGGGATGCCCATCGGGGCAAAAGTGACCCTGCGCGGAGAACGGATGTACGAATTCCTGGACCGCCTGGTGACTACCGCCCTGCCGCGTGTACGCGATTTCCAGGGCATTCGCGCCACCGGATTTGACGGTCGCGGGAATTACAACCTCGGCATTACCGAGCAGATCATCTTCCCGGAGATCAATATCGACAAGATCAACCGGATCAACGGTATGGATATCACCTTTGTGACCTCCGCCGAAACCGATGCGGAAGCGAAATCACTCTTAAGCGAACTGGGATTACCCTTTAAAAAGAACTAGAATGGCTAAAGAATCAATGAAGGCCCGTGAACGCAAAAGGGCAAAACTGGTAGCAAAATACGCGGCAAAGCGCAAGGCCCTGAAAGAGGCCGGCGATTACGAAGCGTTGCAAAAGCTTCCCCGTAACGCCTCCCCGGTACGCCTGCACAACCGCTGCAAGCTCACCGGACGCCCCAAGGGCTATATGCGCACCTTCGGGATCTCGCGGGTAACATTCCGCGAAATGGCCAATCAGGGACTCATCCCCGGTGTAAAGAAAGCGAGCTGGTAACCCCATAATACAGGAAAGAAGATGTTTACAGATCCTATTGCAGATTATTTGACCCGCATCCGCAACGCCAGCCTGGCGGGGCACCGGGTTGTGGAGATCCCCGCTTCCAATTTGAAGAAGGAGATCACCAAGATCCTCTTTGACCAGGGGTATATCCTCAGCTATAAGTTTGAAGAGGGCAAGGCTCAGGAGTCTATCAAGATCGCCCTGAAATACGACAAATTCACCAAAGAGCCGGTGATCCGCAAGATCGAGCGGATCTCCAAGCCGGGTCTGCGCAAGTATACCGGAGTGGATGACATGCCCCGGGTGCTGAACGGCCTTGGAGTTGCCATCGTTTCCACCTCTCACGGGGTGATGACCGGCAAACAGGCTCAGAAGGAGAACGTGGGCGGCGAGGTACTGTGCTACGTATATTAATCGAATTATAAAGTAAGAGCAGCATGTCTAGAATAGGTAATAACCCGATTGCGATCCCGGAAGGGGCCACGGTAGAAGTTGCCGACAATGTGGTAACCGTAAAGGGGAAGCTGGGCGAACTCACCCAGGAATTCTCCGATGTGGAAATTTCCGTTGCCGACGGGGAAGTGACCGTTACCCGCAGTACGGATTCCAAGGACCACAAGGCCAAGCACGGGCTGTACCGCGCCCTGATCAACAATATGATCCAGGGAGTTACCCAGGGCTGGACCAAGGAACTGGAACTGGTTGGGGTAGGATACCGCGCCAGCAACCAGGGACAGAAACTGGATTTGGCGCTCGGGTTTTCCCACAATATTATTATGGACCTGGCTCCTGAGGTAAAAGTGGAAACCACTTCCGAGAAAGGAAAGAACCCGACCATCAAGCTTACCTCTCACGATAAGCAACTGGTAGGGCAGGTAGCGGCCAAGATCCGCTCTTTCCGCAAGCCGGAGCCGTATAAGGGCAAGGGAATCAAGTTCAAGGGCGAGCAGCTCAGAAGAAAAGCAGGTAAATCAGCATAATCAAAGGTTATGGGACTAACGAAGTCTGAAAGAAGGAACAGAATCAGAAGGCGGATCCGCAAGATCTCTTTCGGTACGCCCCAGCGGCCCCGGTTATCGGTTTTCCGCAGCAACAAGGATATCTATGCCCAGGTAATCGACGATACCACCGGGACTACCCTGGCGGCAGCCTCTTCCCGCGACAAGGAACTGGCCAAGGCCAAGGGTACCAAAACGGAGATCGCCGCGCAGGTCGGGAAATCCCTGGCCGAAAAGGCTGTTAAGGCAGGCGTGGAGTCCGTTGCGTTCGACCGCGGCGGGTATCTGTATCACGGAAGGGTTAAATCGTTGGCAGAAGGCGCCAGAGAAGGCGGATTAAAATTTTAAGATATGTACGGGAAATATAAGAATGTGGAAACAGTAAAACCGGGCGGCCTGGAATTGAAGGACCGGCTGGTGGGCGTACAACGGGTGACCAAGGTAACCAAGGGTGGACGCGCCTTCGGCTTTTCCGCCATTGTGGTGGTAGGCGACGAGAACGGCGTGGTTGGCCACGGCTTGGGCAAATCCAAGGAAGTGGCTACCGCCATTGCGAAGGCCATTGAGGATGCCAAAAAGAACCTGGTTCGGATCCCGTTGCACAAGGGAACGCTTCCGCATGAGCAGAAAGGCAAATACGGCGGTGCCCGGGTATATATCCAACCGGCTTCGCACGGTACCGGGGTAATTGCCGGAGGAGCCGTACGTGCCGTATTGGAATCCGTTGGGGTGCAGGACGTATTGTCCAAGTCCCAGGGCTCTTCCAACCCGCACAACGTGGTAAAGGCAACCTTTGACGCTCTGCTGCAATTGCGCGACGCCAATATGGTTGCAAAACAGCGCGGTATTTCCCTGGAAAAAGTATTCAACGGCTAAGCAGCAGAACCATGGCAAAGATCAAGATACGACAAGTGCGCAGCAGCATCAAGCGGACCCAGAACCAGAAACGTACCCTGGAAGCCCTTGGACTGCGCGGGATCGGACAGGAAGTTGAGCACGAGGATACGCCCAATATCCTGGGAATGATTGACAAAGTAAAACACCTGGTTTCCACAGAGGAAGCCTAAAAGCAAAGGAATATGGACTTAGGGAATTTGAAACCCGCAGAGGGATCGGTTCACAAAAGCGGTAAGACCGTAGGGCGCGGACAGGGCTCCGGCAAAGGGGGCACAGCTACCCGCGGCCATAAAGGGGCTAAATCGCGTTCCGGTTATTCCAAGAAGATCGGCTTTGAGGGCGGGCAGATGCCCCTCCAGCGCCGGGTACCCAAATTCGGGTTTAACAATATCAACCGCAAGGAGTACCGTGGCATCAACCTGGATACGCTTCAGGAGCTGATCGACGCGGGCACCGTAAAAAAGGAAGTGAAGCTGGAAGACCTGGTGGAACTGCGGTTGGCACACAAGAACGATTTGGTAAAAATCATGGGTCGGGGCGAGTTGAAGTCCCCGCTGAAAATCACGGCTCATAAATTTACGGCCAGTGCCAAGGCAGCCATCGAGGCAGCCGGAGGAGAGGCCATAAGCTTATAAGCGGACAGACGGGTTATGAAGAAATTTTTTGAGATCATAACGAATATCTGGAAGATCGACGAACTCAGGTCACGTATTTTAATGACCCTGAGTTTGCTGTTGGTATACCGGTTCGGTGCCCAGGTGGTTTTACCCGGGATCGACACCTCCCAGTTGGCCGAGCTTTCGTCCAATACCGAGCAGGGGATCCTTGGGATCCTCAATGCCTTTACCGGCGGGGCCTTTGCCAATGCTTCGGTATTTGCGCTGGGGATCATGCCGTACATCTCCGCCTCCATTGTGGTGCAGCTGATGGGAATTGCCATTCCCTACCTGCAGAAACTGGACAAGGAGGGGGAAAGCGGCCGGAAGACCAAGAACCAGATTACCCGTTGGCTCACCATCGCCATCTGTATCATCCAGGCGCCGACGTACCTGTACAGCCTGGGCGCACTCGGGGTTCCGGACAGCGCCTTCCTGCTGGGCAAGGGACTCAACTTTATGGTGCCCTCGGTGATCATCCTGGTTACGGGCTGTGTCTTTGCCATGTGGCTGGGCGAAAAGATCACTGACAAGGGGATCGGGAACGGTATCTCGCTCCTGATCATGATCGGGATCATCGCCACCCTGCCGCAGGCGTTCGTGCAGGAGGCCGCCTCCCGCCTGAACGGCAACGGAGGCCCGATGCTGATCCTGGTGGAAGTGATCCTGTGGTTCGTTGTGATCCTCGCCAGCGTCTTGCTGGTAATGGCCACCCGCCGCATCCCCGTGCAATATGCGCGGCGCACGGCTTCGGGCGGTTATGAAAAGAATATTATGGGCTCCCGTCAATACATCCCCCTGAAGCTGAACGCTTCCGGGGTAATGCCCATCATCTTTGCCCAGGCGATCATGTTTGCGCCCGGGCTGCTGGGAAGCACCTTCAACGAAACTGCCGTAGGGCAGTGGATGGAAGTGCAGTTCCAGGATATTTTCGGCCTGGCCTACAATATCCTGTTCGCATTGCTGATCATCATCTTTACGTATTTCTATACGGCCATCACCGTTCCCACGAACAAGATGGCAGACGATCTGAAGCGCAGCGGCGGATTTATCCCCGGGATCCGTCCCGGTAAGGATACGGCCGACTTCCTGGATAAGGTGATGTCGCTCATCACCCTGCCCGGATCCGTATTCCTCGCCTTCCTGGCCGTATTTCCGGCCATCGTGGTGAAGTTGCTGGATATCCAGGCGAACTGGGCGTTGTTCTACGGTGGTACCTCCCTGCTCATCATGGTCGGGGTGGCCATCGACACGGTACAACAGGTAAATTCCTATCTGTTGAACCGGCATTACGACGGGCTGATGAAAACTGGTAAAAACAGAAAAGTAGCGTAGCAGATGGCGAAGCAAGCTCCCATTGAACAGGATGGCAACATTATAGAGGCCCTTTCCAACGCCATGTTCCGCGTGGAATTGGAAAACGGCCACGTAGTGACGGCCCATATTTCCGGAAAGATGCGCATGCACTATATCAAGTTGCTGCCCGGAGATAAGGTAAAGCTCGAAATGAGCCCGTACGACCTGACAAAAGCACGCATTACATACAGATACTAAGAACCGGAAAAGATGAAGATACGAGCATCCATAAAGAAACGTAGCGCCGATTGCAAGATCGTGCGGCGGAAAGGCAGATTGTACGTGATCAACAAGAAGAATCCTAGATTTAAACAAAGACAAGGCTAATTATGGCTAGAATCGCAGGGGTTGATATCCCCAAACAGAAAAGAGGCGCCATTGCCCTGACCTATATCTTCGGTATCGGACAGAGCCGGGCACTGGAGATCCTCGATAAAGCCCAGGTAAATGCGGACACCAAGGTGTCCGATTGGACCGACGACGAGATCGGCCGGATCCGCGAAGCCGTTGGGGACTATAAAATCGAGGGGGAGCTGCGTTCCGAGACCCAGTTGAACATCAAACGCCTGATGGATATCGGATGCTATCGCGGGATCCGCCATCGTGCCGGTCTTCCCCTGAGGGGACAGCGTACCAAGAACAACTCACGTACGCGGAAAGGGAAGCGTAAAACCGTAGCCAACAAGAAGAAAGCTACCAAGTAATATAGTTTATGGCAAAGACAGGAACTAAAGGAAAAGCAGCCAAGACCTCAAAGAAGCGGAAGGTTGCGGTGGAATCCACCGGGGAGGCTCATATTACGGCTTCCTTCAACAATATCATCATTTCCCTGACCAACAAGAAAGGGGATGTGATCTCCTGGTCATCCGCCGGGAAAATGGGATTCCGCGGATCTAAGAAGAATACCCCCTATGCGGCTCAGGTAGCTGCGGAGGAATGCGCCAAAACGGCTCATGAAGCCGGGTTGCGCAAGGTGAAGGTTTATGTGAAAGGGCCGGGGAACGGACGCGAATCCGCTATCCGCACCATTCACAACGCCGGGATTGAGGTTACGGAGATCATCGATGTGACCCCAATGCCGCACAACGGCTGCCGCCCGCCGAAACGCCGCCGGGTATAACGATTAATATCCCTATTATAAATTTTTCACTGGGGGTGTAGGTACGGTTATCGAAGGATTCGCCTTAATTCATAGCCACATCTCCAAAATATCAGAAAATGGCAAGATACACAGGACCAAAAACAAAGATCGCCCGTAAGTTCGGCGAGCCTATTTTCGGGGACGACAAGTCTTTCGAAAAGAAGAATTACCCGCCCGGGCAGCACGGTAACAACCGTCGCCGCGGCAAGAAATCGGAATACGCCATCCAGTTGATGGAAAAGCAAAAGGCCAAGTACACCTACGGCATCCTGGAACGTCAGTTCCGCAACCTGTTCGCCCAGGCCAACAGGAGCAAAGGGGTAACCGGGGAAGTATTGCTGCAATTGTGCGAGTCCCGCCTGGACAACGTTGTCTTCCGGATGGGCATTGCCCCTTCGCGGCGGGCAGCGCGCCAATTGGTGTCGCACCGGCATATCACCGTAAACGGAGACGTGGTGAACATCCCGTCCTATTCCCTCAAAGCAGGGGATGTGGTAGGGGTTCGCGAGAAATCCAAATCCCTTCAGGCCATCGATGATTCCCTGTCCGCAAACAGCAATGTTTACGAGTGGATCAGCTGGAACTCGGCCACCAAAGAGGGCACCTTCGTAGCGGTTCCCGAGCGCCTTCAGATTCCTGAGAACATCAAGGAACAACTGATCGTCGAGTTATACTCTAAATAAAAACAACGCAGACCCGATTATGGCATTATTCAATTTTCAGAAGCCCGACAAAGTAATCATGATAGACTCCACAGACTTCGAGGGGAAGTTTGAATTTCGCCCCCTGGAGCCTGGTTACGGTTTAACGGTCGGGAACGCATTGCGCAGGGTGCTTCTGGCTTCCCTGGAAGGTTTTGCGATCACCTCTGTCCGCATCGATAAAGTGGAGCACGAGTTTTCAGTGATCGAAGGTGTGGTAGAGGACGTTACCGAAATCATCCTGAACCTGAAACAAGTTCGCTTTAAGCAGCAGATCGACGATGTAAACGAAGAGACGGTTTCTATTTCCGTCAGCGGCAAGGAGCAACTGACTGCGGGAGATTTCCAGAAGTTCATCTCCGGTTTCCAGGTACTGAACCCGGACCTGGTGATCTGCAACATGGATCCCAAGGTGAGCATCAATATGGAGATCATCATCGAGAAGGGACGCGGTTACGTGCCTGCCGAGGAGAACAAGAAATCCAACGCTCCCCTGGGCAGCATTGCCGTGGACAGCATCTTTACCCCGGTGCGCAATGTTAAGTACAGCATTGAGAACTACCGGGTAGAACAGAAGACCGACTACGAAAAGCTGGTTTTCGAAATCGAATCCGACGGTTCCATTCACCCCAAGGACGCCCTTACAGAGGCGGCCAAGGTGTTGATCCACCACTTTATGCTCTTCTCAGACGAGCGCATTACGCTGGAGGCAGACGAGATTGCCCAGACGGAGACCTATGACGAGGAATCCCTGCATATGCGCCAATTGCTGAAGACCAAATTGGTAGATATGGACCTGAGCGTTCGGGCCCTGAATTGCCTGAAGGCGGCAGAGGTCGATACCCTGGGGGACCTGGTGTCCTTCAACAAGAACGACCTGATGAAGTTCCGCAACTTCGGGAAGAAGTCGCTGACCGAGCTGGAAGAACTGGTCATCAACAAAGGTTTGAATTTTGGCATGGACCTGTCAAAGTATAAATTGGATAAGGACTAAGCCGGAACGCTAACCGGTACAATACAAGTAACGATGAGACACGGAAAGAAAATAAATCATCTGGGGAGGACCAGCTCACACCGAAAGGCGATGCTGGCCAATATGGCGTGCTCCCTGATCGAACATAAGCGAATCAACACCACGGTAGCCAAGGCCAAAGCGCTCAAGCAGTTCATCGAACCGCTGATCACCAAGTCCAAGGCGGAGAACAACCAGTCGGCCGAAGCGGGAACGCATAACCGCCGGATCGTTTTCCGGAACCTGCGCAACAAGCACGCGGTAAGCGAGCTGTTCAGCAGCGTGGCCGAGAAAGTAGGCGACCGTCCCGGAGGGTACACCCGCATTATCAAGCTGGGGAACCGGATGGGAGACAACGCGGACATGGCCCTGATCGAACTGGTGGATTTCAATGAGATCTACAACGCAGGGAAGCCCGCCAAGAAATCGACCCGACGCAGCCGGCGTTCCAAAGGGAAGGGAGCCGAAGCGGCAGTAGCCGCGGCCCCGGCCGCCCAGGCTAGCGAAGCGAAAACGGAAACCATAGCCGATGATTCCGAAGAGTAAGCGCTTCTTGTCAAAAGTTTTGAACAGAAAAGGATAGTCCCCAAAGGCTATCCTTTTTTTTATGTTAATTTGTTAAACACCTTTAAAAACCACACATCGCTATGAAGTATCAGGCCAGGCGCAAAGCGCTGATCCTGTTGGAGGACGGCACCGTTTTTTACGGGAAGTCCGTAGGAGACAAGGAAGGTACTGCCTTCGGAGAAGTATGTTTCAATACCGGGATGACCGGCTATCAGGAGATCTTTACGGATCCTTCCTATTTCGGTCAGCTTATGGTCACCACCAATGCCCATATCGGCAACTACGGGGCGAGGGAAGAGGAAGTGGAGTCCGACGGGGTAAAGATCGCCGGGCTTATCTGCAAGAATTTTTCGTACACCTACAGCCGCCCGGATGCTGATTTCAGCCTGCAGGAATTCCTGGATGCCAGCAACCTGTTTGCCATTTCCGATGTGGATACGCGGGCCCTGGTGAGCTATATCCGCGATAACGGCGCCATGAATGCCGTGATTTCCACCCGGACGGAAGAACTGGAGCAACTGAAAAAGGAGCTGGCGGAGGTGCCGCCCATGGAAGGCCTGGAGCTAGCCTCCAGCGTATCGACCAAGGAGCCCTATTTTGCCGGAGACCCCAAGTCGGAGATCCGGATTGCGGCCCTGGATATCGGCATCAAAAAGAATATCCTCAGGAACCTGGCGCGCCGCGGGGCCTACATCCAGGTGTTTCCGCATGATACTGCCTACGAGACCATGGAAGCCTGGAACCCGGACGGGTACTTTATCTCCAACGGCCCGGGTGACCCGCAACCGCTGGAGGCCGCTGTGGCCCTGGCCAAGCGCATCATTTCGGAGGATAAGCCATTGTTCGGGATTTGCCTCGGGCACCAGGTGATCGCCCTTGCCAACGGGGTAAGCACCTTTAAGATGCACCACGGCCACCGGGGGATCAACCATCCGGTGAAGAACCTCCTTACCGGGAAAGGCGAGATCACCTCGCAAAACCACGGATTCGCCGTCAATCGCGCGGAAGCCGAGGCGCACTCCGGATTGGAAATTACGCACATTCACCTGAACGACGATACCGTTGCCGGGATCCGGATGAAGGATAAAAAAGTGTTTTCCGTGCAGTATCACCCGGAAGCAAGCCCGGGCCCGCACGACGCCGAGTACCTGTTCGACGAGTTTTTCCGGTTGATCCGGGAAAGCATCGCCGAAGACACAGTGGTTTAAGATATTGTTACATCTTTCACAAAGTTACCGGGCCCGTAGGCGCCGGCTTGGAGCTTTCGTATCTTTGGCGCCGGAAATCAACCGTATAAAAGCAACCCTATGAGCATCATTATCGACGTACATGCACGTCAAATCCTGGATTCACGCGGGAACCCCACCGTAGAAGTAGACGTATTGACCGAAAACGGCGTCCTGGGAAGGGCCGCGGTGCCATCGGGCGCCTCTACCGGGGAACACGAAGCCGTGGAACTCAGGGATGGCGGCAAGACCTATATGGGGAAAGGCGTAAGCCAGGCCGTTAAGAACGTGAATACCGAAATCGCCGAGCAGGTGCGTGGCATGCTGGTATACGATCAGAACAAGATCGACCAGGCCATGATCGAGCTGGACGGCACCGCCAATAAAGGCCGTTTGGGAGCCAACGCCATACTGGGCGTTTCCCTGGCCGTGGCCAAAGCCGCCGCCAATGAACTGGGGATGTCCCTGTACCGCTATGTGGGCGGGGTGAGCGCCCATACGCTGCCCGTACCCATGATGAACATCATCAACGGGGGGTCGCACTCCGACGCACCGATCGCCTTCCAGGAATTCATGGTGATGCCGGTAAAGGCCAAAAGCTTTACCCATGCCATGCAAATGGGGACCGAGATCTTCCACAACCTGAAGAAGGTATTGCACGACCGCGGCTTAAGCACCGCAGTAGGCGACGAGGGCGGGTTTGCGCCGACCCTGGACGGTACTGAGGACGCACTGGACACCATTGCCAAGGCTGTGGAGAAAGCGGGTTATAAAATGGGCGACGAGGTAATGATCGCCCTGGATTGTGCCTCTGCTGAATTCTACGTGGACGGCAAGTACGATTATACCAAATTCGAAGGAGATTCCGGAGCTGTCCGCACCTCCGCCGAACAGGCCGAGTACCTGGCCGGGCTCTGCGATAAGTACCCGATCATCTCCATCGAGGACGGGATGGACGAGAATGACTGGGAAGGCTGGAAGCTGCTTACCGAGAAAGTGGGCAAGCGCGTCCAGCTGGTGGGCGACGACCTGTTCGTGACCAATGTGGAGCGCCTCTCCCGCGGTATTTCCGAAGGGATCGCGAATTCCATCCTTATCAAGGTGAATCAGATCGGGACGCTTAGCGAGACCATTGCAGCGGTAAATATGGCCAAAAATGCCGGGTACACCTCGGTAATGTCCCACCGCAGCGGGGAAACGGAAGACAATACCATTGCCGACCTGGCCGTTGCCCTGAATACCGGGCAGATCAAGACCGGTTCCGCTTCGCGCAGCGACCGGATGGCCAAGTACAACCAGTTGCTTCGCATCGAGGAGGAATTGGGGAGCGTGGCTTTTTACCCGGGGGCGCAGGCGTTCAAGGTTAAACGCTAAGCCGGGGGCGGGCAGGGTCCGCTTCCTCAACATACCGCCGGGCTGGAAGCAATGCCCGGTACAACCCCAAAATGCCCTGAGTTGCTATGACCACTTTCCTGTTCGCGGCCGCGGAGAACGATGCCCTGCCTGAATGCAAGGCCGGTGGCATGGGTGACGTGGTACGCGACGTCCCGAGGGAAATTGCGGCGCGTGGCGATAAGGTCCATGTCGTTGTCCCCTCCTACGGACGGCTGCATCAGCAGGCCGCTTTCATGACCACCCTCAGCGTTCGCCTCCGCGGGCAGGAGTACGAACTGGAGCTGTATGAAGCAACGCCCAAGAAGGTGTTTGAGGGCGTTACGCACTACGTATTGCACCATCCGGAGATCGAGGCGGGGGATATCGCCCACATGTATCACAACGATCCTGAGGAACCCTTTTATACGGACTTCATCAAATACGCCATTTTTTGCTCGGGAGTGGCGGAGGCGATACGGGCAGGGGCCTTCGGGACCCTGGACATCGTCCACCTGCACGACTGGCACACCAGCCTGTTGCTCTTTCTGCGGCAATTCCACCCGAAATACAAGGGCCTGCAGGACCTCAGGTTCGTATACAGTATCCACAACCTGGCCATCCAGGGGATCCGTCCGCTGGCGGACAATTACGCTTCCGTGGAGAACTGGTTTCCCGATGTTTCCTACCGGCTGGAGGACCTGATGGATTACCGGTACACGGACTGCGTGAACCTGATGGCGGTGGGGATCCGGCTTTCCGACGCGGTGCACACGGTCTCGCCTTCCTATATGGAGGACATTATGAAACCGAGTAAACCTCCGGTATTCATTGGGGGTGAAGGCCTGGAGAAGGACCTGAAGGCCGCCCACAAACAGGGGAGGCTGTTCGGGATCCTCAACGGGGCGAACTACGGCAATATCCGGACGGCGGAGGCCGGCGCGCTCTATTCCAATACGATCCGGGCCATTTTCCAATGGTTGCAACAGGAAGACAAGAAGTACAAGGCGGATTTCCTGGCCCATACCGGGGAAAAGGTCATTGAACTCATGGAGCAGCCGCCAACCATGGTTTGTTCGAGCGTAGCCCGGCTAACGGAGCAAAAATTCTATTTCTTCAAGAACAGCCCGGAAAGTTTTGAGCACTTGCTTCTGCGCCTGCGCGACAAAGGAGGGATCTTTATGCTGTTGGGTACGGGTGCGCCAGAGTACGAAGAATTATTCAGGGCCCTGAGCTTTGAACATCCCAATTTCATCTTTACGAACGGGCAGTCGGAAGACCTGATCGACTCCATCTATCTGGAGACCGACCTCTATCTGATGCCCAGCCTGTTCGAGCCATGCGGGATCAGCCAGATGCTGTCCATGCGAAACGGCAACCCGGTCCTGGCCCATGCCACCGGGGGGTTGAAAGATACCATCCGGCATATGGAGACCGGATTCCTCTTTGGCGGGAATACCTACAAGCAGAAGATCCGGGAATTCGGGCGCGTATTCGACCAGGCCGTGGACCTGTATTTCGATGCACCCGCACAGTGGGAGCAAATGCGGAAGCGCGCCAGGGCCGAGCGTTTTACCTGGAGAAAATCGGTAGATATCTATTACCGAGACCTCTACGGTTTGGCCGGTTGAGGAATTCGTCCAACATCTTGCCGTAATCTTTGAAAAGAGGGGCCTTCTGATTGTTAAGAATGTTGGTTTTTCGTAATTTTATAAGCCTGAGTAAACGAATCCTTAATTACATCCAATGTCAGATAAAGCAAGCTTATCCTATAACGGGAAAACCTACGATTTTCCGGTTGTAAAAGGGACTGAAGACGAATTAGCCATCGATATCAAAACCCTGCGTTCCTCTACCGGTATGATCACCTTGGATCCGGGTTATAAGAATACAGGTTCGTGCGAGAGCGCCATCACCTTTCTGGATGGCGAGAGGGGAATTCTCAGATACCGCGGCTATTCCATCGAGGACCTGGCCGAGAAGGCGGATTTCCTGGAAGTGGCCTATCTGTTGATTTTCGGGGAATTACCGAACAAGGAAGAGCTTACCAAATTCCACGAGGATATCAAGGCGGAGTCCCACGTAGACGAGGAGATGAAGAAGATCATCGACGGTTTTCCAAAGTCGGCCCATCCCATGGGCGTGATCGCTTCGCTCACCAGTGCGCTGATCGCTTTTAACCCCACTTCGGTGAATGTGGCATCCGAAAAAGAAATGTATCACGCCATCGTGCGGTTGCTGGCCAAATTCCCGGTCCTTGTGGCCTGGACCCACCGCAAACGCATGGGGCTGCCGCTGGATTACGGCGATGACTCCCTGGGCTATGTGGAGAACATCCACAAGATGATGTTCAAGCGCCCCAACCGCGAATACAAGAAGAGCGAGAATGTAATCGAGGCCCTGGACAAACTGCTGATCCTGCACGCCGACCACGAACAAAACTGTTCCACCTCCACCGTTCGGATCGTGGGCTCCTCCCAGGCAGGCCTTTTCGTCTCCATTTCCGCAGGGGTGTCCGCCCTTTGGGGGCCTTTGCACGGTGGTGCCAACCAGGCTGTTCTGGAGATGCTGGAAGCCATTGCCGCAGATGACGGGGATACTAAGAAATACATGGCCAAGGCTAAGGATAAGGATGATCCCTTCCGACTGATGGGCTTCGGCCACCGGGTCTACAAAAATTTCGACCCAAGGGCCCGCATCATCAAGAAATCCGCGGATGAGGTGCTGGCGGACCTCGGTATCGACGACCCCATCCTGGATATCGCCAAGGGCTTGGAGCGAGAAGCTCTGGAAGATCAATACTTTGTGGATCGGAAACTGTATCCCAACGTAGATTTTTATTCGGGGATCATCTACCGCGCCCTGGGCATCCCGGTAGAGATGTTCACTGTGATGTTCGCGCTCGGCCGCTTACCCGGCTGGATCGCCCAATGGCGGGAAATGCGGCTCAATAATGAACCCATCGGACGCCCGCGGCAGGTCTATGTGGGTGAAAATCACAGGCCGTTCGTGGAATTGTCCAAGCGCTGAGCGACCGGAATGCGGCAGTGGGGGTAAACCCCCACCTTACACAACCGCCTAAATTCCAAGCCTTACATGGTGGAACTGAATATCAAAGACGAAACCTCGCCCCTGAAGGCGGTGGTGCTGGGGACTGCTGAAAGCAGTGGCCCGGTGCCCAGGCCGGAGGAAGCGTACGACCCCAAATCCCTGGAACACATCCTGGCCGGAACCTATCCGGACGAATCGGACCTGATCCGGGAAATGGACGGTTTTCAGTCCGTGTTGCTCCGGCACGGCGTGGAGGTGTACCGCCCGGAGGTCATAGTGGATTGTAACCAGATATTTTCGCGCGATATCGCCTTTGTGGTGGATAATAAATTGGTGGAAGCCAATATCCTGCCGGAACGCGAACGCGAATTCCAGGCCATCGTGCATGTGCTGGACCACCTGGATGAGGACCAGGTGCTCGTCCCCCCGGAGGAAGTGCACGTGGAAGGCGGGGATGTCATGCCCTGGGACAGCTATCTTTTCGTCGGCACCTATACGGCTGCGGACTACCCGGATTTTATCACGGCCCGTACCAATGGGGCCGCCGTTGAATACCTGGCCGAAAAATTCCCGTCACGTACGTTAAAGGCTTTTGAGTTGCGGAAATCCAATACGGACCCGCGGCAGAATGCCCTGCACCTGGACTGTTGTTTCCAGCCGGTTGGGCGCGACCTGGCCATCCTCCACCGCGACAGTTTTCTGGACCCCGCGGATGCGCGCTGGCTCATCGATTACTTTGGCCCGGAGAAGGTCTTTGAGATCACAACCGAAGAAATGTACCGCATGTTCCCCAACGTTTTCTCCATTTCCCGGGAGGTGGTGGTTTCCGAGAGGGGGTTTACCCGGCTCAACACCTGGCTTCGGGATCAGGGCCTTACCGTTGAAGAGATCGCTTACGGCGAGGTGGCCAAACAGGGCGGGCTCCTCCGCTGCAGTACCCTGCCCCTCTGCAGGGCATAAAACGGGAGGAGTTTGGCATGCTTCTTGCCTCATTATCAACCGAACACAATCTTCTCAACCACATGCAAACCCGATTATTACCCCTGATTTTTCTCAGTTCTTTTTTGACCCTTTCCTGTAGTTCAGACAATGGCGCCGGCCCGATTTCATGCGCCGACCCGCTTTTGGACGGGACTACTATCTGCCTGAACATCTCCCCGTCTGCAGATCTGGACCCTTTCCGGACCCAGATCGAATCCATCGCTCGCCAAACCATGCTGCAGATCCGGGAACAGATGCCCATAGACAACTTATTTATCGATGTCCGCAATGCCCCTGAGAATACGATTCCCGAGATCGGGATGGGCGGGTTTAACCCGGATTCTGAACGGGTGATCCTTTCGCTGGATCCTTCCTTCCCCGATTTTGAGGTCGCACTCAATGCCGAATTCGCCTTTCAACTGGCCCACGAATTGCACCACGCCCGCAGGCGCCGTGCCATAGGTTACGGCAGTACCTTATTGCAGGCAACTGTTTCCGAAGGCCTTGCAGATCACTTTGCCATGGAGGTGACCGGGAAGTCCGCGCCGCTCTGGTCTTTGGCGGTACAGGGCCAGGAACTCGAAGAAGTCTTCCAGTTGGCCGAGGCTGAATGGGATAATACATCGTATAACCATTCCGCTTGGTTCATTGGCACTTCACAGGAAATCCCGCGCTGGGCGGGATATTCCATGGGATATGAATTGGTGCGTCGTTATAAGGAGGACCATCCGGGCGCCCGGGCGTCCGGCCTGTATGGCACGCCCGCCTCTGAATTCGCCCCCTGATCACCCGGCAAAGAGCGCCTGCAGGAGATTCATTTGCAGATCCTCGTTTCGCTTGCGGATGGGGGATTCCATCATGGTGTTGAAATTGGTGGCCAAAAAGACGACCGCATCCAGTTCCGGCAGGTACATCAGCACGCAGCCTGCTCCGATGCCGCCGCCGGAATGCCCGATGCCATAGGTAACGTCCAGGTCGTATCGCGTCACGCCCAGGCCGTAGACGGGCTCCCCGGCATCGTTGGTTACCCACTGCTGCATTTCCTCCAGGGTCCGGCTTTTAAGTAGTTTGCCGCTGGCCAGGCCAATGAGGAAATCCACCGCATCCCGTGTGGATGCCACCATGCCGTCGTCTCCTTTCATAGAGGCCACATTGGCCCGCTGCATCCCCGTTACGTTAACCGGTTTGCTCTCCATCAATACATCCCAGTAGGCTTCCACGATCCCCGGGATCGACTGGTAATTGTCCCGGTCCAGGATATGCGTATGTTCAAGGCCGAGCTTGTCAAGAATCTGTTTTCTGATGTACGCCTGGTGGTCTCCCGTGATCCGGTCCGCGATCAGTGACAGCAACTCGTAATTCGTATTGCGGTAGCTGTAGCGGCTGCCGGGTTCAAAATCCATGGGGCGGGTCCCGATATAGGACAGCATTTCCTCCGGGCTCAGTACGGCGAGCGGGTCGTGGAGGATGCGGGAAACCAGCAACGGATCCGTACTGTACTCGGGCAGGCCGGAGGTATGGTTCAGCAACATCCGGATCGTCACCTTTTCGATTCCTTCCAAATGGGACAGCCACGGGTAGTCCAGGTACTTCCGGATGGGTTCGTCCAGTTGCAGCTTTTTTTCCTCCTTTAACCGCAGGATAGCTACTGCCATATAGGTTTTGGCGATGCTTTGCAGGTAAAATAAGTGATCCGGGGTAAGTGGTGTCCCATGCTCCAGGTCCGCCACGCCTTCCGCATGCGACCAGTAGCCGGTGGATGGGGAGTAAACCGTGAGGGCCAGACCCGGGATCCCCTGGCTCACGTGTTTTTTCATGACCTCGGCTACAGCCCGTTTTCGGGCCTCCGGGAATCCTTCTTTCTGTGCACTCAGCGATAGAGTGGTCAAAGCGCAAAATAGTAGTGCAAGTGCTTTCATGTCTGTGCGTTTTTTGATTTGGGGCAAAGTTGGCGAGCATTCCAGCATAATAGCCATAAATCGGCTCCGATATTGCCGAACTGCGTTGATTTTACCCGTGAAATGCAGCTGGCGACGGGTCAGGCCTTCTGAACATCAGCCTCCAGCCAGGCCTTGAATTCAGGGGCCGTCAGACGGCTTACCACCGGCGCTTCCGACAGGATGCCCGGCTGCTCTAGTTCCAATTCCAGTTTCCCATGGTCCAACCGGCGATAGCCGGAGATCAGGTCCCTGCTCAGGATACAACTCCGGTTTACGCGGAAAAATAGTTCCGGTGGGAGCAGGGCAACTACCTTTCCGAGCGATTGATCCGCTGCGTAGCGCCTCCCCTGGTCGGCCAGCAAATAGGTTTGCCCGTCCTCGGAAAAAAAAGCCAGCAACTTGTCAAACGGCAGGGTGATTACCCGCTTCCCCTGGCGTACCTGGAAGCCGTTCAGGCGAAGTTCCCGGTCCAGTTCCCTGTCGCGTTGGCTGCGTTTCCACTGGTCGTAAAAATAGATCCCTGTATAGATGCCGTTAATGACCAGGATCCAGATAAAGAAGATAAAGAGGTTGTAAGTATAAAAATGTATGGGCAGGGGTTTGTCCGTATACAGGGCATTCACCCCTTCGGTAGCCAGGATGGTGAATCCCAGAACCGCTGCGTTGGTAAGTCCCAGTTGTACCAGCATCCGGCGCGCGAAACCCTTTTC
>JBNKHB010000016.1:0-18720 GCA_050290125.1 Robiginitalea sp. | reverse complement strand
GTCCAAAGACGACGGCGGACACCGCGGTTACCTGAAGAACTTTGACAAGACCATGGTGCACCCGCAGTTTCCGGGCTCCTGGAAGCCGCCCCTGTTTGCCCAGTCCTTCAGCCACCATCCGCTGCACCCGCATTGGGGTGAGAACCGAACTTTTTTAAAGGCTAACCGGGAAGTACCCCTCCCGTATATGATCCCGTATGATACGTTGCCCGGATCTCCTTATTACGAGCAATTCCGGCGCGTATACGAAAAGGACCTTGAGCTCACCCAGGCCGAGAAAGAGGCTGCCATCTGGTGGGGGGACGACCCGGATGTGAGCTTTACCCCTCCCGGGCATTCCTACTACATCGCCACGCTGGCCATCCGCCAACGGCAACCGGAAATGATCAATAGCGCTGAAGCCCTGGCTAAAACAGGTATGGCGGTTGCCGACGCCTTTATCAAATGCTGGGAATGGAAATACCATTTCTTTTCGGAACGGCCCAATACGTATATCCCGCAGTTTATAGATCCCGAATGGGAATCCTTCTGGCCGGACCCACCCTTCCCGGCCTTCCCTTCCGGCCACGCCATTCAGGCGGCGGCAGCGGCCACGGTGCTGGAGGATTCCTTTGGCACGACTTTCAGCTTCACGGACCGGGCTCATGAAGGGCGCAAGCGCGACGAAGTGCGCGACACCGACTTTGTGATCCGCTCCTTCGACTCCTTTTGGGAAGCGGCGCAGGAAACTGCCGATTCGCGTTTTTACGGGGGGATCCATACCCCACAGGACAACGAAATTGGATTGGAAAATGGCCGGCGCATTGCCGAAAACGTGCTGGCCTTGCACTGGAAAAATGACTAAAGGCCTTTTTATCGGCATACCTCAGCTTTTTGCTGCATGCCTGCTGGGCCTCGCGCCATGGGCGGGCTACTCGCAGCATGCCCGATTCACAGAGGTTACGGATTCGGCGGGCATTGACCATGTCTTTAAGGTATACGAGGGCACCTTCGGCGGCGGGGCGGCCGTTTTTGACCTGAACAACGACGGCTTTGAGGATATTTATATCACGGGCGGCACGAACCCGGACGTCCTGTATGTGAACCAGGGAGACGGCACCTTTGAGGACACCTATGCCGCTTCCGGCCTGGACCATACAAAAGACTACGTTACCCAGGGCGCCGTTAGCGCCGACGTAAACCGCGACGGATTCCGCGATCTATACGTAACCACCATCAACACTACGGATGGCAGGGACGATATTCCGAGGGCCAAAAACCTGTTGTTCATCAACCAGGGCGATGGCACCTTTCGGGATGCCACGGCGGAATTCGGCCTGGACGAACTGATTTCTTTCAGCACCGGGGCGGCCTTTGGTGACGTGAACGCAGATGGGTATCCGGACCTGTTCGTCGGCAACTATTTCCGGAATTTTCAGGGAACCCTGGGGGTGATCAAGGATGCGACCATCGTCAGCTCCCACGAAACGGCCGAGAGCTATTTGTTGATCAACCGGGACGGCCAACGGTTTGAACTGGCCAATGAGGATTATGGCATCACCCATAAAGGATTCGGCTTTGGCGGGGTCTTTACGGATTACGACAATGACCGGGACCAGGACCTGATCGTGATCCAGGATTTCGGGTATAAGGCCGTGCCGAATTTCCTGTATGAAAACGAATATCCCCGAAAGCGATTCCGGGACCGCAGCGAAGCGAGCGGCATGGACCTGCCCATCAACGCTATGGCATGTGCGGTGGGGGATATCGATAACGACGGCTGGCTGGAATACTATGTGACCAATATCAAATTCAACCGGTTGATGGTGCGGCAGCCGGGTGAGGCGGTCTTTGCCGACGAAGCCAAGGCCAGGGGCGCCTACAGCTTTGCCATCAGCTGGGGTGCCAACTTTGCGGACTTCGATCAGGACGGGGACATGGACCTCTATGTAGCCAACGGCGACCTGAACCCGAATTGTGTGGCCATGGCCAATTTCTACTTTGAGAACGAACAGGCTCAGTTCACCGAACAGGGCAGGGCCAGCGGCCTGAACGATTACGGTATTAGCCGGGGCAGCGTGGTCTTTGACCTGGAGAACGATGGAGACCTGGACCTGTTGGTAGTAAACCAGGAACCCGTACTGGAATACCCCACGCCTTCCCGGACCCGCCTGTACCGGAACGATACGGAAGGCGGCCACTGGCTGCAGGTCCGGCTCAAAGGCACGGATGCCGAATCGGACGGCCTGGGATCCCGGGTGGCGGTAGTGGCCGGCGGAAGACGGATGATCCGCGAGGTTGACGGCGGAGGCTCAAGCCATTTATCGCAGAACAGCAGCCGCGCGCATTTTGGCCTGGGAGCGGCCGAACGGGTGGATTCCGTAATTGTCTACTGGTCGGGCGGTAAGGAACAGGTCCTTCTAAACCCGCAGATTGACAGCATCGTGACCTTGGAAGAACCGCCCGCGCCTAAGGGTTCGGGTACCGGGTATCTGCTGGCCGGACTCGTGGCGATAGCCCTCGGAGCCGGATGGATATGGCGCAGGCGCAGGCGCAAACCCGCCGTATAGATCGTAGAAAGAATCCGCTAATATTGCCGGTTCCGAAGTTCCCCGGCAAAAGCCTCCAACAGGGCCTTAGGGGTGCCCTCGGCCTGTACAGACTCCAGATTCCGTAGGGCTTTTTCCGTATAGTCGCCGATAGCTTCCTTAATCAGCTTATCCGCCCCGGATTGCCTGAACAATTCCAGCACCCGGTCCACCTTTGCAACAGGGTCGGCTGGACGAACGGTAAAGAGGTCCTGAAGTTCCTTTGCAGCCGTGGCGTTCAGGGATTCCAATGCCCCCAGATACAGGAAGGTCTTTTTATTGGCAATAATGTCACCCCCGGGCTGCTTACCGAAAACCGCCGGATCCCCGAAGGCGTCCAGGTAGTCGTCCTGCAGCTGAAAGGCCAGTCCCAGGTTGATCCCGAAGGTATAGAGCGCCTGCTGGTCCGCGGTGGATGCACCTCCGGCCACGGCCCCTAATTGCAACGCGCATCCCAGCAGGACTGCCGTCTTTAGCCGGATCATTTCCAGATAGGCCTCGGTAGAGACATCGTCGCGCTGCTCAAAATCCATATCGTATTGCTGCCCTTCACAGACTTCCAGCGCCGTCCGGGAAAACAAGGCCGTCATGGGTTTGAAGAGGTTGGCTTCATAGGTCTCCAGCTGTTTATAGGCCAGGATGAGCATGGCGTCCCCGGAGAGGATGGCGGCGTTGTCGTTCCATTTTTTATGTACGCTGGGCCTACCGCGCCGCAAGGGCGCGGCATCCATGATGTCATCGTGGACCAGGCTAAAATTGTGGAAGATCTCCACGGCCGCTGCCGCCGGCAAGGACACTTCAGGCCATGCGCCATAAAGGTCGGCGCCCAATAGCGTCAGTACGGGCCGCATGCGTTTGCCACCGAGTTCTAGGATATACCGGATGTGGGCGTAGAGTTCCGCCGGCTCCCCGAATTCCAATTCGGATTGCAAATAGGATTCGACGGCCTGTCGGTAGTGTTCGAGGGTTTGCTCCATGGCTCAAATGTACGCCATCCGCAGGCGGTTAGCAACGCCCGGACGGAAAGTCGATCCTCAGGATTCCCGGCCTGGCGGGTACGGTTCCCTAAAAATTTTTTCGCGGAAATTGCAATAGATTTAAAATCCCCCGTCTTTAAGAGTGAAAGCCGTATAAACGGAACCGAATGACCGCCAACAACGAGAACCAACAAAAACTGACGGATTTCTTCAGGGAAGAGTACCAGGCCCTTACGGGTTTTGTACGAGCCCGCCTGGAGGATACGGCGGAAAGCGAGGCGGAGGATATCATTCAGGAGGTCGCCCTGCGGGTTTTTTCGCGCATTGACGACCGCTCTCCGATCACCAATATCGCCGGCTTCGTGTATCGCTCCGTTCGCAACCGGATCATCGATATCCTGAGAAGCAGAAAATCCCCGGATTACGACGAACCGGAATTGGAGCGCCGCTGGACGGAATTCGCAGAACTGTTCTACGGGGATTCGGACGACACCTTCCCGGAGGCGGTGTTCGCTGAACTGCAAAATGCCCTCTCCGAGCTGAGCCCGGAGTACCGAGCAATCGTATTTGCCGTGGATTTTGAAGGCTATTCCTATCGGGAAATTGCCGACCAAACCGGAGTGCCCCCGGGCACCCTCATGAGCCGGAGGCACCGGGCGATGGCCCAGCTGGCCAAAAAACTGAACAAAAAAGATTTTAACGCATAAATACACGAGTTATGGACTATGGTAAACACATGGAAAAGCGCATGGAAGCGCGTGTAAAAAAGGGAGTGGTCAAAGGGTTCAAAATCTTTGCCATGATTATTCTCGCCATTTTATTCTTTCTGTTAGCGGGATATGTATTGCAGCTGCTGTGGAACTGGCTTATGCCGGAACTCTTTGGCCTGCCGACCGTATCCTACTGGCAGGCGTTTGGCCTTTTGATCCTGGCCAAGCTCCTGTTCGGCCTGGGCAACCACAGCTCAAATGGCAAAAAAGACAGTTCCCGTAAAGACCGGATGAAAGCCCGCTGCAAGGGCTGGGAAGAGTCCAGGGACAAATGGCAATTCTACGACCGGTTCTGGAACGAAGAAGGAGCCGCCGCATTTGACGACTATATAGCACGACAACAACATGGAAAATCCAAGGAAACCCCGGATGACGATACGTCAGCGGATCGATAGCGCTGCGCGCTTTGCGCTCTTTGCCGCCGTGGCGGTTTCCGGTGGCCGGGGTTCCGCGCTGCCGGAACCTGCCGAGGCGGAGGCGGCTGAGGCGTCCAACCTTAAAGCAGTGTTAAAAAATCGTAAAACTTAGGAAACTTTTTTTGTTTTCATAGTTTCCTGCCTACTTTTGCGGTCCGTGAAACAGAAGATACTCGATACCGCCTGCGGGCTTTTCCTCACCCGGGGATTCAAAAGCGTCACCATGGACGATCTGTCCGATTACATGGGCATTTCCAAGAAGACCATCTATGCGCATTTTGAGAACAAGACGGACCTGGTTGCCCAATGCACCATGTACCTGTTCCACCAGGTGTCGGGCGGGATCGATTTTATCTGCACCCAGGGACTGGATCCGATAGAGGAGCTGTATGAGATCAAGAAGTTCGCCATGAAACACCTGAAGAACGAGAAAGCTTCGCCGGTATTCCAGTTGAAAAAATATTACCCGCAGATCTATGAGAAACTGCAGCAAAAGCAGTTCGACGTGATGAAAGAATGCGTGAAGGAAAATGTTACGCGGGGGATCGACCAGGGCATTTACCGGCCGAACCTGAATGTGGACTTTGTGGCGCGGGTCTATTTTACCGGAATCACAAGCCTGAAGGACGACAACCTGTTTCCGCAAAACCTGTTTTCAAAGGTAGACCTGGTAGACATGTACCTGGAATACCACCTGCGGGGGATTGTAACACCCGAGGGCAGAACGATACTAAATACAATCATCAACTCAAACCAGAATTAAATGCGAATTATCGGCATAGGACTCATCACCCTGATGTGCCTGCAGCCGGCACGGGCTCAAGAAATGGAGCCCCCGGTCCAATTCTCGCTGCAAGAGGCCATCCAATACGCGCTGGAGCACAATTATAGCGCTATCAATGCAAACCGCGACCTGGTGGACGCCCAGAAACAGAAATGGGAGACCATCGCCGACGGCTTGCCGCAAATAACCGGTGCGGTCAGTTATCAGGACCAGCTCAAGCAGCCTGTCTCCCTGATCCCGGCCGAATTCTTCGGCGGGGAACCAGGGGAATTCCTGGAAGTGACCTTTGGTCCGCCGCGTACCACCGCGGCCACAGCCACCCTGCGCCAGCAAATCTTTGACGGTTCGTATATCGTGGGCGTCCAGGCCACCCAGGCCTTCCTTCGGTATAGCCGGAACAACAAGGAGAAAACGGATCAGGAGGTCCGGAAAGCCGTTGTGGAATCCTACGGGAACGCCCTGCTGGCCAGGGCCAACGTTGATATCCTCCAGAAGAACATCGAAGCGGTGGACAAGAACCTCTACGAGACCCGGAAATTATACGAGAACGGCCTGGCAGAGGAAGAAAGCGTGGAGCAATTGCAAATCACCTCCTCCACCCTGCACAACAACCTGAGCAGCAACCAGCGCCTGGCGGAAATTACCCTGCAGATGCTGAACGTGGTCATGGGCCTGCCCCTGGACCATCCTACCCTCCTCACCCAGGGCCTGGATGAACTGGTGCAGCAGGAAACCCGATTTGAACTGCTGGAATCGGTATTTGTGATGGAGAACAATGTGGATTACAAACTGGTGGAAAACCTCAACGAGCAGCGGTTCTACGAACTGAAGCTGGCCAAAAGCCGGGCCCTGCCCACACTGAATGCCTTTATCAACTACGGGAGGACCGGTTTCAGCGATCCGTTTTCCTATTTCAAGGACGAGACCCAGAGTTTTGAATCCTCCATTCTTGGCTTTGACCTGAGCATTCCCATTTTTAGCTCCTTCAAACGAAGCGCCAGTACCCAGCGCGCCAAGATCGCCCTGGAAAAGGCAAAGACCCAAAAGCAGGAGACCGAACAAAAGTTGCAACTGCAGGTTAAGCAGGCAAAAAGCGATTATACGCTGGCCATCGAAAGCTACCAGACCAGCAAGGAGAACCTGTCTTTGGCGGAACGCATCGAACACAAGAACGAGGTAAAGTATGCGGAGGGCATTGCCTCCAGCTTTGACCTGCGCCAGGCTCAAACACAGCTTTATACGGCTCAGCAGGAATATCTGCAGGCCATGGTAAATGTCATCAACCGGAAAACGGAACTCGAAAATATCCTAAACCCCTGATTCCCTTGAAACGCAACGACCATCAATCAACATACAATCACTCAACCATGAAATCGATCATTTACATCTCTGCCTCCCTGCTGCTCCTGACAGCTTGCGGCGGCAATTCTTCGGCATCCGTGGACGAACTGGTAGCCGGCAATGACCTGGAAGCCATCAAGGCGCGCCGCCAGGAAGTTGCCGATCAGCAGCACGCCCTGAATGTGACGCTCAAAAAACTTGACTCGGCCATTGCCAGCCGCGAGAACAACGGGAATGTCCCGTTGGTGAGCACGCTGGAGATCCGGCGCACGAATTTTGACCACTACCTGGAACTGCAGGGCGATGTGCAGACCAAACAGAATATCCTGCTCTATCCGGAAATGGCCGGCACCCTGGAACGCGTGCTGGTCAAGGAAGGCGACCGGGTAACCAAAGGCCAGGTACTCGCCCGGATCGACGACGGAGGTTTGGCCAGCGGCCTGGCGCAACTTCGCACCCAGGCATCCCTGGCGGAAACCACCTACGAGCGTCAAAAACGCCTTTGGGAACAACAGATCGGCTCTGAGATCCAGTACCTGCAGGCCAAGACCAATTATGAAGCTACCCTGAATTCCGTTCGCCAGGCAGAGTCCCAACTGGCAAAAGCCACCATCCGGGCGCCCTTCTCCGGAATCGTGGACGACGTAATGCTCGAGCAGGGCACCACCGTGAACCCGGCTGCCGGGATGGCGGTTATCCGTTTGGTAAACCTCTCGGACATGTACGTGGAGGTAAACGTCCCCGAGAGCTACCTGGAAAGCGTACGGCCCGGGAAGGATGTGCAGATCTTCCTGCCGGTACTGGGGGACAGCATTAGCACCAAGGTCCGGCAAACCGGGAATTTCATCAACCCTGCCAACCGCTCCTTCAGCGTGGAGATCCCCGTACCCAACCAGAACGGTCAGATCAAACCCAACCTGACGGCACGGGTGCGGATCAACGATTATTCAAACGCGGAAGCCATCCTGATCCCGCCCTCGGTGATCTCGGAGAATTCCGAAGGTGAACAGTACGTGTATATCGCCTCCGGGGCAGAGAACGGGCAAAAGCCAACCGCCGTAAAACGGGTGATCACCACCGGTAAGGCCCAGGGAGACCACATAGAGGTCCTCAGCGGCCTGGAAGCGGGGGAATTCATCATTACCGAAGGGGCCCGTCGGGTGCGCGAAGGGCAGGAAATCGAAATACTGGAACAGGCATGAGCAAGCAAAGGAGAAACGCAGACAAGGAGTTCCGGCTCTCGTCCTGGGCCATCGACAACCCTTCGGTGATCTATGTGATGATCGCCATCTTCCTGGCCATCGGTATCTCGGCATACCGGAGCATGCCGCGGGAAGACTTTCCCGAAGTGGAAGAGACCAAGATCTATGTGAGCACCCCCTACCCTGGCAACACGGCAGAGGATATCGAACGGCTGATCACGGATCCGCTGGAAGACAAGCTGCGCAATGTGAGCAACCTGGTGGAACTCACCTCTACCTCCCAGGAGGATTACTCCATGATCATCGTGGAGTTTGACGAAAACATCAGCGTGCAGGACGCCAAGATCAAGGTGCAGGACGAAGTGGACGCCGAAAAGGCCAGCGAGGACTGGCCCATCTTCAATGGGGCCAAGGTGGAGCCCAATGTCTTTGACCTGAACCTCACCGAGAATTTCCCGATCATGAACGTGAACCTCACCGGGGATTATCCGGTGGACCAGCTGAAAGTATTCGCCGAATACCTGGAGGACGAGATCGAGGAACTGGAGGAGATCAAGGAAGTGGACATCCGCGGGGCACAGGACAAAGAAGTGGAAGTGGCCGTGGACATCTACCGGATGATGGCTGCTAAGGTAAGCTTTGACGATGTGCTCAACGCCATCCGCAACGGGAATATGACCCTGTCCGCCGGGAACCTGAAGGTAAGCGGGCAGCGGCGCACGGTCCGGGTACTCGGCGAGATCGAGGACCCGTCCGACCTGGACAATTTTGTGGTGAAAGCCGAAAACGGCCATGCGGTGTACCTGAAGGATATCGCAACGGTGGAGTTCAAGGAAGAAGATAAGACCACCTACGCCCGCGAGAAAGGCGAAAGCGTGGTAATGCTGGACATCAAGAAACGTTCCGGGAAGAATGCGATCACGGCGGCGGACAAGATCAGGGAACTGGTGGCGGACGCCCGGGCGAATTATTTTCCCCAGGACCTGAATGTGACCATTGCGAACGATTCCTCCAGCCGGACACTGAACCAGGTGGACGACCTGGTGAACAACATCATCTTCGGGATCCTGCTGGTGGTCACCGTGCTCATGTTCTTCCTGGGCTTCCGCAACGCCCTCTTTGTGGGCTTTGCCATCCCCATGTCCATGTTCATGTCCTTTATGATCCTATCCGCCCTGGGCTATACGCTGAATACCATGATCCTGTTCGGCCTTGTCATGGGCCTGGGGATGCTGGTGGACAACGGGGTGGTTGTGGTGGAGAACGTCTACCGCCTGATGGACGAGGAAGGCATGAACCGCATCGACGCCGCCAAAAAAGGGATCGGGGAGATCGCCATCCCCATCATCATCTCCACGGCTACTACCGTTGCGGCCTTTGTGCCGCTGGGCATGTGGCCGGGCATCATGGGCGAGTTCATGATCTTGTTCCCGGTTACCCTGTCGGTAGTCTTGGGCTCCTCCCTCTTTGTGGCCATCTTTATGAACTCCATGCTGGTCTCCAGCTTTATGGAAACCGGGGAGAAGGAACTCAGCAAAAAGCAACTGATCCGCGTGAGCGTAATCCTCGGAGTGCTGGGCATCTTCATCTATTTCATTGGCGGACCGGTTCGCGGCTTGGGTACGCTGCTGGTGGTTACGGGCGGGATGTTCTGGCTCTATAAATACGTGATCAAGAAATCCGCCAACCGCTTCCAGCGGACCACGCTCAAGCGGCTGGAGAACTTTTACGAAACCCGGTTAAAGCACGCCCTGCGCGGCAAGAACGTTTACTGGTATGCCGGGGTCATGTTCGGGATGCTGTTGCTGGCCTTCATGGGATTCGGTTGGTCCCTGGCGAGCCAGCGGACGAGCGTGGAATTCTTCCCCGACAATACGCCCAATGAGATCTATGTCTACATCGAATACCCTCAGGGTACGGCCATTGAAAAGACCAACGAGCTTACCCAGGCCATCGAGAAACGGGTTTATGCCGTAACCGACGGAGACGTTTATATGAAAGGGGATCAGAACCTGTTGCTGCAGTCCACGGTATCCCAGGTGGGCCGGGGTGCAGAAAACCCGTTTACCGATGGGGGCTCGGCAGCCGAAATGCCGCACCGGGGCAAGATCACCCTGTCCATGCGCGAATTCAAATATCGTGGAGGCAAGGATACCGAAGAGCTCCGGCTCAAGATCCAGGACGCCCTCAAGGGCATCTATCCGGGCGTGGAGATCTCCGTGGAAAAGGATCCGGTAGGCCCCCCTGCGGGCTACCCGATCAACATTGAATTGGAAGGGCCCAATTACGACACGCTCATCAACGTTGCCGAACGGATGCGCAGCTATATCAACAGCCGCAATATCGAAGGGATTGAGGAGCTTAAGATCGACGTGAACAAGAGCAGCCCGGCCATGGAAGTGGTGGTGGACCGTGAAAAGGCCGGGGAACTCGGCGTGGCCGTAGGACAGGTGGGCAACCAGCTACGGCGTTCGCTGTTCGGGGACAAGGCGGGTATTTACAAGAATGAGGGCGAGGATTATGATATCAATGTCCGCTTCAGCGAAGACCTGCGCTACAATACCAGCGCCCTGTTCAACCAGAATATCATTTTCCGGGACCAGTCCAGCGGGCAGATCAAGGAAATACCGGTCTCTGCCGTGGCGAGCCAGCGGAACACTTCGGGTTTCAGCGCCATCAAGCACAAGGATGCCAAACGCGTGGTTACCGTGTATTCGGGCCTGAAACCGGGCTTTTCCGATGCGGGTGCCATCGTCTCCCAGATCCAGGATGCCATGCTGGATTTTGACGGGCTCCCGACCGGTGTAAAAATCGACTATACCGGGCAGATCGAGGAACAGAACAAGCAAATGCAGTTTCTGATAGGCGCCTTCTTTACCGGCCTTGGCCTGATCATGCTCATTTTGATCTTCCAGTTCGGGGGCATCTCCAAACCCACCATCATCATGACGGCGATCTTCCTGAGTTTTATAGGGGTATTCGGAGGGTTGATCCTTACAGGCTGGCCTTTCGTGATCATGATGACCATGATGGGGATCATTGCCCTGGCGGGGATCGTGGTGAACAACGGGGTGGTACTTCTGGATTACACCCAGATCCTGATCGACCGGAAAAAGGTAGCCCTGGGACTGGACGACCGCGACCTGCTGAGCCTGCCGGATGTAACGGAAGCCATCGTGCGCGGTGGGAAAGCCCGTCTGCGTCCTGTGCTGCTCACGGCGATCACCACCGTATTGGGTCTGATCCCGCTGGCAATTGGGCTGAACATCGATTTCTTTGGTCTTTTTGCGGATTTTAACCCGAACATCTACCTGGGCGGGGACAACGTGATCTTCTGGGGGCCCCTGGCGTGGACGGTCATTTTTGGCCTGATCGTAGCCACCTTCCTGACGCTGATCATCGTCCCGGTCCTGTTCAACATCACCTACCGGATCAAACTCGCGGTGCGCAAGCGCCGGCCTGCGCTCAAGTCCAAGGCGTCCGAACCGCTGGGACAGGCAGCATAAAAATCCGATCCGTAAAGATTAAGGGGGAAGTTCGCAATCCGGTTGCGAGCTTCCCCCTTTCTGCTGTACCTTTGCAGGCATAATTCTTACGCCTATGTACCGAACGCACACCTGCGGCGAACTGAGAGAAAGCCATATCGGCCAGCAAGTTACCCTGGCGGGTTGGGTCCAGAAAGTCCGCGACAAGGGCTTTGTGGTATGGATCGACCTGAGGGACCGCTATGGGCTCACACAGCTGGTCTTTGACGAAGAGCGCAGCGATACGGCCCTCTTGGAACAGGCCCGGGAAGCCGGCCGCGAATTCGTGCTGCAGGCTACGGGAAAAGTGATCGAACGGGCGTCCAAGAATCCGAACCTCCCCACGGGCTCCATCGAATTGCTGGTGGAATCCCTGAAGGTCCTGAACCCGGCCGAGACGCCTCCGTTCACCATTGAGGACCAGACCGACGGCGGGGATGAATTGCGGATGAAGTACCGGTACCTGGATATCCGCCGGCAACCGGTTAAACAAAAACTGATCTTCCGTTCCCGTGTGGCCATGGAGGTCCGGAACTACCTGGCGGCCCAGGGATTTGTGGAAGTGGAGACGCCCTACCTGATCAAATCCACTCCGGAAGGCGCCCGCGACTTTGTGGTGCCCAGCCGGATGCATGCCGGGGAATTCTACGCCCTCCCGCAGTCGCCGCAAACTTTCAAGCAATTGCTGATGGTAGGCGGACTGGACAAGTATTTCCAGATCGTAAAATGCTTCCGCGACGAAGACCTGCGCGCGGACCGGCAACCCGAATTCACGCAGATCGATTGCGAAATGGCCTTTGTGGAGCAGGATGACATCCTCAACACCTTTGAGGGCCTGACCCGGCACTTGCTGCAAGCCATTTGCGGCGCGGAGACCGGACCGTTCCCCCGGATGACCTATGACGAGGCGATCAAGCGCTATGGGTCGGACAAACCCGACATCCGCTTCGGGATGGAATTCGGCGAGTTGAACGCCCTGGCACAGCACCGGGATTTTAATGTCTTTAACCAGGCGGAGCTGGTGGTGGGGATTGCAGTGCCAGGCGGCGCGGGCTACACCCGCAAGGAAGTGGATGCGCTCACGGACTGGGTGAAGCGGCCCCAGGTAGGGGCCGGAGGCATGGTCTATGTACGTTGCAACGAAGACGGCAGCTATAAGTCTTCGGTGGACAAATTTTACGGGCAGGAAGATCTGGCCGAATGGGCCAGGGCTACCGGTGCTTCGGCCGGCGACCTGATCTGTATCCTCAGCGGGGATGCGGATGTAACCCGGACCCGGTTGGGCATGCTGCGCATGGAACTGGCCGGACGCCTGGGCCTGCGCAACCCCGATACTTTTGCCCCCCTGTGGGTCGTGGACTTCCCCTTGCTGGAATTCGACGAGGAAAGCGGTCGGTACCACGCCATGCACCACCCGTTTACGGCGCCAAAGCCGGGCCAGCTGGAACTGCTGGATACCGATCCGGGAGCCGTTCGAGCCAACGCCTACGACCTGGTATTGAACGGGAACGAGATCGGCGGAGGGTCCATCCGGATCCACGACAGCGCCACCCAGGCCATCATGTTCCGCCACCTGGGCTTCACTGAGGAGCAGGCACGGGAACAATTCGGATTCCTGCTGGATGCCTTCAAATACGGGGCGCCCCCGCACGGAGGGATCGCCTTCGGGCTGGACCGGCTGGTGGCCATCCTGGGGGGACAGGAGACCATCCGGGATTACATCGCCTTCCCCAAGAACAACAGCGGTCGCGACGTGATGATCGACGCGCCTTCCCTGCTGGACCCTGAACAGCTGCAGGAATTGCACCTGAGCATCCGCAAGTCGTAGGGCGGCGGAGGGACGGTCCGATTTACTATCTTTAAGGGGATTGACGGGATATGGGCAACCAACCACATAACTTGCTTACCAGGTTCCTTAAATGGCGCTACAAGCATATCTCGCATAAGACCTTTCTGTACATTACCAGCGTAGCGATCGGTTTCCTGGCCGGGCTGGCTTCCGTGACCCTTAAAAACACGACTTATTTTATCGAATCCGTGCTGGACCGGGGGGTACTGTTCCTCAGCAATGAATTGTATTTTATCCTGCCGGTGGTGGGCCTCACCCTGGTCTTCCTGTTCGTTAAGTATTTCCACCGGGAAAAACTGGAGCACGCCATCTCCTCCATCCTCTTTGCCCTCTCGAGAAAGAAAGGGCTGATCCCGCCCAAAAAGATCATCACGCCGCTGGTCACGGCCCCACTGACCGTTGGCTTTGGGGGTTCCGTGGGATTGCTCGGGCCCGCGGTGGCGACGGGAGCCGCAATCAGTTCCAATGTGTCGAGGCTGTTGCATATCAGCTCCCGGGACCGTTCCCTGCTGATCGCCTGCGCCTCTGCCGGAGCCATCGCCTCCGTCTTCCAGGCCCCGATCGCAGCCATCATCTTTGCGGTGGAAGTATTCAGCCTGGACCTTACGATGCTCTCCATGCTGCCATTGCTGCTGGCTTCCATCTCCGGGGTCCTCACCTCTTATATGCTGTTGGGGGAAGAGACCCTGTTTACCTTTGACCTGCAGGATTCCTTTGCCGTACGCGACAGCTTTTACTACATCCTCCTCGGGATCGGCACCGCCACCGCGTCTATCTACTTTACCCGGATGTACTTCAGGATCATGAAATTGTTCAAACCGCTGAGAAGCCCCAAATACAGGCTGCTCGTCGGTGGCCTGGCCATCGGGGCGATGCTTTATTTTATTCCTCCGCTCTACGGGGAGGGCTTCGGCTTTATCAACAATCTGCTGGACGGGAACCACCTGCAAGCCCTTGGCGCGACACCTTTTGACGCCTACATCTCAAATATCTGGGTGGTGATCGGCCTGTTGTTCGGGATCACGCTTTTTAAGGCCGTCGCCATGACCACCACCTTTGCCGCCGGGGGTGCCGGCGGGATCTTTATCCCCACCATGGTCATGGGCAGCGCCCTGGGCAATGTGCTGGCCAAGGTGCTGAACAACCTGGGACTGGGCATCTCGGTGAGCGAATCCAACTTTACCCTGGTGGGGATGGCCGGGCTGATCGCAGGGGTAATCCACGCCCCCCTCACGGCCATCTTCCTGATCGCTGAGATAACGGGCGGTTATGACCTCTTTGTCCCCCTGATGATCACCGCCGCCATGTCCTACCTCATTACCCGGAACGTGATGGACCACAATATTTACACCAAGGAGCTGGCGCGCATCGGGGCACTGATCACCCACAACAAAGACCAAACCGTCCTGACCCTGATGGAGCTGGACGATGTGATCGAAAAGAACTTCAGGAAGGTGCGCGAGGACATGTCCCTGGGTGAAATGCTCCATGAATCCGTGGCCAAGTCCTCCAGGAATATCTTCCCGGTGGTGGATGAAGAAGGCAGGCTCAAAGGGATCGTCCTGTTGGACGATATCCGCGAATTCATGTTCGATACGGCCATGTACGACAAGATCCGCGTCTCCTCCTTTATGCAGAATCCGCCCGAACAGATCTTTTACGGATCGGATAATATGAAGCAGGTCATGAAAAAATTCCAGGACAGCGGCGCCTGGAACCTGCCCGTGATCAGGGACGGGAAATACGCGGGTTTTGTCTCCAAATCCAAAATGCTTACGGCGTACCGCCGCAAATTGATAAACTTTACGCCATGACCCGGAAACTCCTGCGGTATCTGGTATTGCCCATCACCCTGCTTTCGCTGGGCAGCGTGGCTTACGGTTTTATTCGGATGGACGAGGATCCGATGTTGGCCAACAAATGCATCGGCTTTGGCGTGGTGGGCCTGTTTTTACTGGCCATGCCGCTATTTCTGGCTACCGCCAGCCGGGGGAAGAAAATTGAGGATTACATGCTTACGGACGACAACATCCGTAAAATGCGTCAAAACCAACGGGAAACTCCGGAAAAACTGGAATAAGAACGTTTTAAGGCCGTCTAAATGAGCCGTTAATGCTAAATTAAAGGCTCCAACTTAGAAAGGAGGGAATATTTTTCTACCTTCGCGATACTCTTTAATTACATAATTTTTATTAATGACTGGAACAGTTAAATTTTTCAATGAGTCCAAAGGTTATGGATTCATTACCAACGATGACACCGGAAGGGACATCTTCGTTCACGTAACCGCTTTGGACGGGTTGCAATTAAACCAGGGAGACAAAGTAGAATATCAGGAAACAGAAGGCCGCAAAGGAATGGTGGCCTCCGATATACATCTTATCGATTAGATATTTTTATTTTGAAGTACACTCAAAGCACTGTGCGGCCGCACGGTGCTTTTTTATTCCTAACCTTTCGATTGAATTTTCCAGGCTGCCCAGGTCCTTGGCACACCATAGGTTTTGGCTAACAGGCGCTAATTCAGATTGCGCCTTTCGATAAAGAATTGCTTCATGAGGGCGGCCGCTTCTTCTTCCATGATCCCCCCCACTACCTCCGTCCTGGGATGCAACTGCCCCCCCATGGCGCTGTAACCTCGTTGAGGGTCATAGGCGCCGAAAACGAGCCTGGAAAGCTGGCTCCAGTAGAGGGCCCCGGCGCACATCTGGCAGGGTTCCAGGGTCACATAGAGCGTACATTCGTTCAGGTATTTCCCCCCCAGGAAATTGGCCGCTGCGGTTATGGCCTGCATTTCCGCATGGGCAGTGACATCCTTTAATTGCTCGGTGAGGTTATGGGCACGGGCGATGATCCGGTCCCGTACAGTGATCACCGCACCTACGGGCACTTCTCCCTTTTCGTAGGCAATCTCTGCTTCCTGAAGGGCCCGCTGCATGAAATACCGGTCGTCCAAGCCTAGCTCCATACGGGCTAAAATACAATTTCTGCTTAAGCCTGCCGCTTCCTGAAATTTCAAATTCCACTACCTTTACGCCCAGTAACCGGCGCCGGTCCACCACGCGCCCCCGATAAGGGGAAGGTCCGGCCACTGCCAAAGATGCGTTGCTTATGATCCAATCCTGGCGATTCCTGCTGGCAGCCGGAATCCTGGTTTTTATGTGCCTGCCACTACGGGGACAGGACAACCCGCCCATAGCTGCGGATAGCGTGGCTGCCGACACGGTGGTCATCCGGACCGAACAACTGCCGCTCCGGATCGTTACCCGGGGGGTGCGGCTTACCTCTCCGGTGATCAACTTCAAAGCTACCAAGGCCTATACCCAGCGAAAAAAACGATTCCGCGTGCCTTCGTTTTGGGAACGCATCCACGAATTGGATGTGCAGCTGAGCGAGGTAGCTTTCGTAAACTGGAACGCCGGGGGTGAGAACGCCGTTTCCGCGATTGGCAAGTTCTACGTGGCCCGCAATTATAAATTCCGGTATTTCCAATGGGACAACGACCTGGAGCTGCGCTTTGGCTGGAATGCCCAGGAGGGCCGGAAATGGAGGAAAACCGACGATGCCATCCGCCTGAGCAGTACCCTGGGCTACCGGAGGGATACCATCAGCAACTGGTATTACTCGGTAAAGATGAATTTCAACACCCAGTTTGCCGACGGTTTTAAATACCCCAACCGCGATGAAGCCATATCGCGCTTTATGGCCCCCGGTTATCTCTTCCTGGGAGCGGGTACCTCCTATATCCCCGAGGGGAAGAAATTTAATCTCTATATCTCACCGCTCACCTTTAAAGGTACTTTTGTGCTCGATCAGGAGCTGGCCGATAAGGGGGCCTTCGGGGTGCAGGAAGCGCTGCTGGATGCCGGCGGCAACGTGGTAACCCCGGGTGAGAACCTCTTTGCGGAATTGGGGTTCCTTGTTACCCATAAATGGGAATTTGACCTGATGGAGGACATTTCCGTCAAACAGGACCTTTCGCTGTACACGGATTACCTGAGGGTATTCGGGAACGTGGACGTGGACTGGCAGTTGCGGTTCCTGTTCAAGGTAAACGAATACATCAGCGCCACCCTGCTCGCCCACATGATCTACGACGACGACATCAAGTTTGACCGCGAGGTTGCCCCCGACGGCACGGTGGTTGACGAAGGTTCCCCGCGCACCCAGTTCCGCCAACAGCTGGGGATCGGGATCAACTACAAATTCTAGGCTACAGCGACTTGCCGGTGATCTTATTGTGCAGGTGAACGGCCGCGCCGTCGGATAAGGAGGCGACAAAAGAGCTGGCTTGCAGCAGGAGATCATACACGGAGGCTTCCGCCCCGGTAGCGGCAACTTCAGGGAATAATTGCAGGATCAGTTTGTCGTATGGGGAGGCCCTGCCTTCCAGGCGGGCCACCAGCGCAGACGTAGTGACTTCAAGTATGTCGGAGAGGATCCGGTAGCCCGCCAGTTCCTTTTCCACCACTTCCTCCGACTGGTAGATCCGGCGCACGCTGATATCGATGATATCTTCAACCTGCGCCCGGTATTTGCTCTTGTCGAGCAAGGCCTGCTTAAAGGTCCCGGACAGGATCTCCTCCTCGCGCTCCATAAAAATCCGCACCGCGTCGCGAACCAGGGTATTGATCGCCAGGGCCCTCAGGTACCCCAGGCGGTCCTGCCGCTGCCGGATCCCCCTGTATTTTTCCGTATTGATGCTGTCCTTAACGAGTGCGATCAGGTATTCCAGGGCGTAATCCTCAGGGATCAGGCCCAGGTTGATCCCGTCCTCAAAATCGATGATGGTATAACAGATGTCGTCTGCGGCCTCCACCAAATAGGTCAGCGGATGGCGGTGGTACGCCAGATCGGGGCCGTCCCCGTACTTCAGGAGGCCGAGCTCCTCTGCCACTTCCCGGAAACTGTCCGTGTCCGCCTGGAAAAACCCGTATTTCTTGGCGGCGATATGTTCCCCGCGCCGGTTGGGAAGGGATTCCTTGGGATATTTCATAAAGGCACCGAGGGTGGCGTAGCTGAGCCGCAACCCTCCCGGCACCCCGGGCCGCTCCGCACTTAGCAGCCGGAACCCATGCGCATTCCCTTCAAAGCGCACCAGGTCTTCGTATTGTTTCTCCGTCAGGGTATCTTTATAAATCTTCCCGGGGCCATGGCTGAAAAAGGTGCCGATGGCCTGCTCCCCGCTGTGGCCAAAGGGCGGGTTACCAATGTCATGGGCCAGCGCAGCGGCTGCCACGATGGCGCCGAAATCGTTGAACCGGTACCCGTGCGCCTCCCCGAGCTGCGG
>JBNKHB010000015.1:0-18877 GCA_050290125.1 Robiginitalea sp. | reverse complement strand
GATGAGAATGTGATTGGCGTCATCATTCAGACCACCGATATCACCGATCGCATCCATGCCGAAATCGAACATGAGAAAACAAGGATCCTGCTGGAGGCCCAATCCGAAATGGCCCGTATCGGCAGCTGGGAATACAATGCCCTCACCGACGAGCTGAAGTGGTGCGATATGACCCGGGCTATCCATGAAGTACCGGAGAACTTTGTTCCGACCCTGGAAGACGGAATTAATTTTTATAAAGAAGGGTACTCCCGAAATACCATCTCCATGGCGGTCTACAAGGCCATGGAATCCGGTGAGGCCTGGAAGGAAAAACTGCAGGTTATAACGCATACCGGCAAGGAAATCTGGGTACAGGCCGCCGGCAAACCCATCTATAAGAACAGGATCTATATGGGACTGATCGGCACCTTCCAGGACGTTACCGAACTCAGCCTGTCCGCCCAGAAAACGGCGGAAAGCGAAAAGTTGCTGCGGACGGTGGTGGATACCCTACCCATCAACGTCTATATAAAGGACCTGGAGAGCCGCAAGATCCTGGTCAATAAGGCGGAGTGCGAATACCTGGGGGTGGAACATCCGGCGGACCTGCTGGGCAAGAACGACTATGACCTGTATACCCGGAAGGTAGCCGACATCTCCCGCGAAGAGGACCTCTTTGTAATGAACAACGGGCAGGCCATCATTGGCCGTGAGACCATTTCCGAGCGCAGGGACGGATCCGTAACGCACTTCCTCTCCTCCAAGATCCCGTTATACGATACGGACAATGAGGTTTACGGCTTGCTGGGCATCAGCCTGGACATCACCGAACTGAAGCAGAAGGAAAACGAATTGCGGAACCTGATCAACGTCACTTCCCAGCAGAATAAGAAGTTGCTCAATTTCGCTCACATCGTATCGCACAACCTCCGGTCGCATACGGCCAATTTCTCCATGTTGCTGGACTTCCTTACCCAGGAAACGGATGCATCCGAGCGCGCTAAAATTCTCGGCATGCTCACCGAGGCCTCCGACAACCTGCTGGAAACCCTGGAAAACCTCAACGAAGTAGTAGCTATCAATTCGAATATCAACATGGAAATGGAGGAAATCCCGCTGGGGAAGGCTATCGAGGCAGTACGGAAGAACCTGTCCGGATTTCTCCTTAGCCATCACGCGGTAATCCACAATGATATTCCCGGGAACGCAACGCTCAAAGCGGTCCCTGCGTATCTGGAAAGCATCCTTATGAACTTTATCACCAATGCCGTTAAATACCGCCATCCGGACCGCTTGCCTGAGATCCGCCTGACGATGGAGCGACGCAGCGGCGAACGGGCCCTGATCATTGAGGACAACGGTCTGGGGATCGACCTGAAGAAGTACGGCGACAAGCTTTTCGGGATGTACAAGACCTTCCATGAACATCCGGATGCCAGGGGAATTGGCCTGTTTATCACCAAGAACCAGGTGGAGGCGATGGGCGGACGGATCCGCACCCGGAGCGAAGTGGGGAAGGGAACGGCATTTAAGATTGTTTTTTATGACCAAGATTAACACAGTATTCGTGGTGGACGACGATCCGATCACGGTGTTCGGACTAAAGAAGATGTTGACCGACATCGGTACGGCGCAGGAAATCCAAACCTTCGCTAACGGGAAGCTGGCGCTGGACAGGATTGTGGAATTGCAGGCGGATGGTGCAGACCTGCCCGAAGTAATCCTGTTGGATATCAATATGCCCATTATGGACGGCTGGCAATTTCTGGATGCCTTCCTGGGGCTGCCCATTAAGGAAACCATCCGGATCAACATCATCACCTCTTCGATCGACCCGTATGACCGACAGCAATTCCTCTTCTTCAAAGGTCGTACGCACCATCAGCTCGATTTTCGAAACAAGCCCATACGCCGGGCCGATCTGGAAGCGATTACGCGCGCGGCCTGACCAGCTCATTTTTTAGGTACCTTTGCCGGACAACCAACTGAGCGAAAGGCTTGATGATGCGTTTACGGCAATGCATAGGGCTGGCCTTACTCCTGCTTGCATGCGCATGCGAGCAGCGCGTAGCGGACCAGCGCGGGGAATTTCCAACCCCCTTTGAAGAAGGAGACGGCAATTCCGCGGCCACCTACCGGGAAGTCATTGACTTTTACATAGGGCTGGCGCGGGAATTCCCGGAGATCAATATCCAGACACACGGTACCACGGACAGCGGGATGCCGTTGCATCTGGTCACCTACAACCCGGAAGGCTCCTTCAATTTCTCCAGACTGCGCGAAGAATATCTGATCGTACTCATCCTCAACGGCATCCATCCCGGCGAACCGGACGGCATTGACGCATCCATGCAATTGTTCAGGGACCTGGCTACGGGCGCCATTACGCTACCGGAAGGTGTAGTGGTAGCCTCTGTTCCGGTTTACAACATCGGAGGTGCCCTCCAGCGGAACAGCAGCAGCAGGGCCAACCAGAACGGGCCGGCCGAGTACGGCTTTCGCGGAAATGCGCGGAATTACGATTTAAACCGGGATTTCCTGAAAATGGATACCCGCAACGCGCAGACCTTTGCGGAGATCTTTCACATGGTACAACCGGACCTCTTCCTGGATACCCACGTGAGCAATGGGGCGGACTACCAGTACACCTTGACGCATTTGTTTACCCAGCAGGACAAATTGGGCGGAGCCCTGGGCCGATTTCAGGAAGACAGCCTGAGGACAGGGCTGGAATCTGCCCTTAGTGATTCCGGATGGGAGATCACCCCTTACGTGAACGTATTCAACCGTCCTCCCGACGCAGGATTCACGCAATTCATGGATTATCCCAGGTATTCCACCGGGTATACGTCGCTGTGGAATACCCCATCGCTCATGCTGGAGACCCACATGCTCAAACCTTATGACCAGCGGGTTGAGGGCACATTTGTTTTTATGCAACAGCTCCTGGACCAGGCCGGCCGATTTAAGGATCAGATCCGACAACTGCGTGAACAGGCAGGGGAGGCTTACCTGCCCGGCCGCTATTATCCCACGCGGTGGGAAGTGGACAGCCTGCAGGCCGACACCCTGGCCTTCATGGGCTTTGAGGCAGATACCCTGACCAGTGCGGTTACCGGCCAGCCGCGCCTCAAATACGACACTTCCAAACCCTTCACCCGACCGGTCCCCTATTACAACCGCTTCCGGGCAACAGACTCCGTACGCATCCCCGAGGCGTACCTGATCCCCGCCCAATGGACCCAGGTGCGGGAGCGCCTGGACCAGAACCGCATCGAATACCGGGAGCTCGCGACGGATACCGTACTGCGCGTGACCGAATACCGGATTTCGGCGTACGAAACCTTCAACAGGGCCTACGAGGGCCACTATCCGCATTACAATACCCGTATTACGGCCGAAACCACCGAGGTAGCCTTCCGGGCCGGGGACCTGTACGTCCCGGTCGCGCAACGCGGGGGACGTTACTTGCTGGAGGCGTTGGAACCGGCCGCCGCCGATTCCTTCTTTAACTGGAATTTCTTTGATACCGTCCTGCAGATGAAAGAGGGGTTTTCTCCGTATGTGTTCGAGGAACGCGCGGCCGCCTTGTTGACCTCGGACAGTTTGCTGCGCTCTGAATTCGAGGCATTGCAGGCGACGGATCCCGATTTTGCCGCGGATGCTTACGGCCAGCTCAACTGGATCTATATGCGCAGCCCTCACGCGGAGGCGCCTTTCTTGAGATACCCGGTATTGAGGCTTGAAGGATTGGAAGAGTAGGTTTCGGCCTTAATGCGCCGGGGGATGCTCGAAAAGGATCCGGATATTCACATAGGATTTTTTCAAGGCTTTCTGGATCTTACGGGGACCCTTCCACTTTACCTTTTTGATACCCTCGCTTTTCTCCGGTTTCAGCGGGCCGTCGTAATCCGTCCTCATGGCGAACCAGTGAACTTCCTTCAGCTGGAATTTGCCATTGCGTTTAAATACGTGGTAGGTGGTCCGTAAAAAGTTCTCGATCTTAAGGCGTTTTACGCCGGTTTCCTCCTTTACTTCGCGGATCGCGCACTCCTCAATGGTCTCTTTCTTCTTGATGACGCCCTTGGGCAGATCCCATTTCTTGTTGCGGTAGATAAAGAGCACTTTTCCCTGCGGATTGGTCACCACGCCTCCGGCGGCGACCTTCAACGGGATCTGGGCGGTGAATTTGTTGAGGATCTCCTCCAGGTTGGGATGGTAAATAAAAGCTTTGGGCAACTTGGATTTGGAGAGTGCTTCCACGGCGGTTTGGACCGCATCCTCATTCATGGGGAAGTATTCTCCTTCACCGGCTTCCACGATCTTATCCGTAAGGATCAGCGGCCGCTCATTCACAAAAACTTTATACATTTACGCCATGGTTTTGGAAAAGGATACGGCTCGGAAAACCTCGGAGCTGTTGCTGCAAATTAATGCAATAAAATTAAAACCGGAAAATCCGTTTACCTGGGCTTCCGGCTGGATTTCTCCTATCTATTGCGACAACCGGATCATCCTCTCCCATCCGGATGTGCGTTCTTATGTAAGCGGGGAATTGGCCAGGCAGGTCAGGGAACTGTACGGCACGCCGGATATCATCGTGGGGGTGGCAACGGGCGCCATCGGCATCGGCATGCTGGTAGCGGAACAACTGGGGCTCCCGTTCGCCTATGTCCGTCCGGAACCCAAGTCCCACGGCCGGCAGAATCAAATTGAGGGGCAAACCCGAGAAGGCCAGAGCGTGGTGGTCATCGAAGATCTCATCAGCACGGGTAAAAGCAGTTTGAATGCCGTTACCGCCCTGGAAAAGGCCGGTCTGAAGGTGCTCGGAATGCTGGCAATCTTCAGCTATGGCTTTGATGTGGCCAGCGCCAATTTTTCCGACCGGGCCGTGCAGCTGCATACCCTCAGCGATTACGACCAGCTCATCGAACTGGCTTCGGCCAGCGGATACATCCGGCCGGAACAGTTGGAGACCTTGAAGCGCTGGCGCCAAAACCCTCAAGACTGGAAGCACTGATATGCATATAGAATCACCCGCCGTCCGCGTGGCCAAGGACCGCAAGGCCACTTTCGAATACCTGTCCGATCTGGAGAATTTCAGGAACCTGATGCCTGAAAACACCCAGACATTCGAGCTCATCGATCAGGACACTTTCCGCTTTGCGCTCGCAGGCATGCCTGAGATCGTATTGAAGCGGCAGGAGGAAATCCCGCATGAGAAAATCGTTTTAGGGGCGGCAAGCGGCAAACTCCCCTTTACGCTTACTGCCGACATCCGGGAAATAGCGGCTTCTGAAACCGAAGTACAATTGCAGTTCGAAGGGCAGTTCAACGCCATGATGGCGATGATGGTAAAAGGCCCCATCACCAATTTTCTGGGCACGCTCAGCAAAAACCTGGAAAAGGCCTGATCAGAACAAAAGCGGCCTAGTAGAGCAACTCTATCTCCCCGAAACTAAAGGTGCTCAGTCCTTCCGGCCCTTCGACCCGAAGCAGGCCGTCCTCCGTTACCCCTCGAATGATCCCGATAAGCGGAATGTTGTCCGCAAGCATAAAACGCAACTCCCGGCCCATTCCGAAGAGTTTTGCCTCATAAGCGAGCCTGAGCCGGTCCTCCGGCATTTGCTCCAGGGCCGTCAGGCGCGTTGAAATTTCGGCGAGCAACCCCTGCAGCAGCGCCTCCGTATCAAAGCTGCGGCCGGCAACCGTAAAGAGCGAGCCCGCACGGGGCAAGCCTTCAAATTCGCGTTGATTCACATTCAGGCCAATGCCGATCACCGACTTCAGGATTCGTTCGCCGCTCAGGGTATTTTCAATCAGGATGCCGCAAATTTTACGACCGCCTGACAGAATGTCGTTAGGCCATTTTACCCTCAGACCGGAAATGCCGACCCCGCCAAGAACCTCCAGGATCGCCAGGGATACTGCCATATTCAGATCAAAATGACGCCGAGCCGCAAGGCTATCGAACTCTTTTAATATACTGAATGTTAGGTTTTTACCAGCATCGCCATGCCAGTTCTTCCCGCGCTGGCCCTTCCCGGCCGTCTGCAGTTCTGCCACCACCACGGTCCCGTCCCCGGCCGTCCCGCGGACCATCATTCGCCTGAGGTGGGCATTGGTAGAATCTGTGGCACTCAATTTGATCACTTCCATACACGCGGATAAGGACGGAGCTTCTCCCTTTTAAACGCTGCAGTAAAGAACAAAAATTAATAACTTTGTACAAACTAATACTTTTGAATGCAGAAAAGGAAAGCAAGTGCAGATGAGTTGATTGCCTTAATCTTACATGGTATAGAAGAAGTAAAAGGATTAGACATTAACCTACTTGACTTACGGGCGATTGATAATACGGTATGTGACTACTTCGTGATTTGTAACGGCACCTCCAATACGCACGTCAAAGCAATCGTCAATTCCATCCAAAAAACCGTAAGCAAATCCACCCAAGACAAACCCTGGCACGTGGAAGGTTCGGAAAACGCCGAATGGGTGCTCATGGATTACGTAAACGTTGTGGTCCATGTCTTCCAGAAACACGTTAGGGAATACTACGACATCGAGGGCCTTTGGGGAGACGCCGAGGTAACCCTGGTGGAAAGTAGCTATAACTAGTAGAACATCATGGCAAAAGAGAATAAACCCCCGCAAAAGAAACCCCGGTTCAGTTCCTGGTGGATCTACGGCCTGATCATTGTATTTCTGATCGGGTTCCAGTTCTTCGGCAGCGATACCTTGTCGCCGACCAGCAAGACCACCACTTCCGAACTGCAGGAGTTCCTGCGCAACGGGGACATCGATAAGATCCTGATCATCACCAATACGCGCCAGGCCAAGGTCTTCCTTACCCCTGAGGCCCTGCAGAAGGACGTGCACAAGGACGTGGCGGACCAGCCCTTCTCGCTGAGCTCGGGAAGCGTCCCCCAATACGTCCTGGATTACGGGGACCTGCAGAACTTTGAGAACGATATCAAAAAGATCAAGCAGGAGAACAACCTGGATACGGTGGTGGATTACGATACGGAATCCAATGTTTTCCTGGAATTGCTGATGACCATCCTGCCGTTTGTGCTGATCATCGGTATCTGGATCTACCTGATGCGACGGATGTCAGGAGGCGCCGGCGGAGGCGCTGGCGGGCAGATCTTCAACATCGGCAAGTCCAAGGCCAAGCTCTTTGACGAGAAGACGGACACGCGCACTTCCTTTAAGGATGTGGCCGGCCTGGAAGGCGCCAAAGAAGAGGTGGAGGAGATCGTGGAATTCCTTAAAAACCCGGACAAGTATACCTCCCTGGGGGGGAAGATCCCGAAAGGCGCCCTGTTGGTAGGGCCTCCCGGAACGGGGAAAACCCTGCTGGCCAAAGCAGTGGCCGGGGAGGCCAAAGTGCCTTTCTTCTCGCTGTCGGGATCCGATTTTGTAGAGATGTTCGTAGGCGTGGGGGCCTCGCGGGTCCGCGACCTCTTTAAGCAGGCCAAGGACAAATCCCCGTCCATCATCTTTATCGACGAGATCGACGCCATTGGCCGGGCCCGCGGAAAGAACAATTTTACCGGTTCCAACGACGAACGGGAAAACACCCTGAACCAGTTGCTCACCGAGATGGACGGTTTCGGCACGAATACCAATGTGATCGTGCTGGCAGCCACCAACCGCGCCGACGTACTGGACAAGGCCCTTATGCGGGCCGGCCGCTTTGACCGGCAGATCTATGTGGACCTGCCCGATATCCGGGAGCGTAAGGAGATCTTTGAGGTGCACCTGCGCCCGATCAAGACCGCCGAGACGCTGGACCTCGATTTCCTGGCGCGGCAGACACCCGGGTTCTCAGGGGCAGATATCGCCAATGTGTGCAACGAGGCGGCCCTGATCGCCGCGCGCAAGGAGAAAAAGGCGGTAACCAAGCAGGATTTCCTGGATGCGGTAGACCGGATCGTGGGCGGCCTGGAAAAGAAGAACAAGATCATCACTCCGGAAGAGAAGAAGACCATCGCCTATCACGAGGCAGGTCACGCTACCGTCAGCTGGATGCTGGAGCACGCCGCTCCCCTGGTGAAGGTAACTATCGTACCCCGCGGGCAATCGCTGGGAGCCGCCTGGTACCTGCCGGAAGAGCGCCTGCTGGTTCGCCCGGAGCAGATGAACGATGAAATGTGCGCCACCCTGGGAGGCCGGGCCGCCGAGAAAGTGATCTTCAACAAGATTTCGACCGGCGCCCTGAGCGACCTGGAAAAAGTGACCAAGCAGGCCCGGGCCATGGTGACCATCTACGGCCTGAACGACGAGATCGGCAATATCACCTACTACGATTCCTCCGGGCAGACCGAATACGGCTTTACCAAGCCCTACAGCGAGGAAACCGCCCAGAAGATCGACCACGAGATCAGCCAGATCATCGAGGAGCAATACGCCCGCGCCATAGAAGTACTGCAGGAGAACAAGGATAAACTCATTGAGCTGGCCGAGCGTTTATTGGAGAAAGAAGTTATCTTTAAAGAGGATCTGGAAAAGATCTTCGGCAAGCGGCCTTTCGAACGTTTCGATCAGTTGGGGCAGGAAAAAACCTTAACGGAAACGCCCGAAGCGGAAGCCGGGGATTCCGGGCAAACGGCCGAGGCCAAAGGGAAACAGGCGTCTGAAAAAGACAAGGAACCGGGCGAAGAACCAGAGAAACCTGTGGAACACAAGCGCTGAAAGGATCGGGATTCGGGCATCGGCAATCAACCTAAAAGCAATTGATGGGGCTATTCGATAAACTTTTCGGAGGCGGGAAGAAGAAAAAGCGGTCCAAGGACACGGTGATGACCCGAGGAGTGCATATGCCCGATCTGAAAATCCCGGTCGACGAAAAGTTTACCATCCAATTCAAGAAAAACGGCGGGAAATTCATCTATTGCGACGCCTTTGACGAAGTGCTGGAGGCCCTGAACAACATCATCCAGGAAAACGATTGGCAGCAGGAAACTTTCTTTAGCATGAACCCTGCCCTGCAACAGCGCTTCTCCGGGGAGGCCATTCGGTTTACAGACAAGAGCGCCGGCAGTTCCGTTTTCTTTACCACCTGTGAACATCTGGTCGCACAGAACGGCTCCATCCTGGTGTGTTCCAATCAGCTGATGGAAAAGAAATTGCACGAACTCCCTGAAAACATCATCGTTTTTGCAACCACAAGCCAGTTGGTGGATACTATCAGCGACGGGCTTAAGACCATCAAGAAAAAATACAAGAACGGGATTCCGGCCAATATCACGACGCTCAAGCACTTTCAACCCACTACCGAGAATTCCAAGGATTTCCTGACCTACGGGAGCAGCTCCAAGCATCTTTACCTGTTATTACTGGAGGACTTATAGGTATGAAAGAAGTCTTCAGGCGCCTGATTACCGGAGCTCTTTACGTTCTGCTGTTACTTTCGGCCATCTTCCTGAGTTCAGACGCCTTCGATTTCCTTTTTATGGTCTTCGGACTGGCCTGCCTATATGAATACAAAAGGCTGGTACGCCTGCGGGGTTATTACGTCTTTGTGGCCTATCTGGCGCTATGGTGGATCTTTATCTACTTTACCCGGGACCAGCTCCTGATCCAGGCGTTGCTGCTGATGACCATCACAGTGAATGTGTCACTTATCGCTTTCCTGTACAACCATCGGCGAAAGCCCTTCAACCAGGTTCAGAAATTCATGATCGGCCTGTTCTATATCGGGGGCGGCTGTATCTTCCTCACCATGATCCCGTATAAGGACGATACCTTCGCCAAGTACCTCATCATGGGGATCTTTGTGATGATCTGGGTGAACGATTCCTTTGCCTACCTGGTGGGGAAAGGGCTGGGGCGGACCAAGCTTTTCCCTTCCGTATCGCCCAAGAAAACGGTGGAAGGCGCCATTGGCGGGCTGGTCTTTACCCTGGCGGCAGCCGTATTGCTGGGCTGGGCCACCCCGGTGCTGCGGACCACGCAGTGGCTCGCGCTTGCCGTAGTGCTGGTAAGCATGGGCACCTATGGGGACCTGATCGAATCCCGGTTTAAACGTTCCGCCGGTATTAAGGACAGCGGAGCAATCCTTCCCGGCCACGGTGGCATGCTGGATCGACTCGACAGTTTGGTATTTGCCGCGCCTTTTGCATATTTGACCCTGTTAATCCTCAGTTATGTTTCATAAAGAAGGACAGCGCATCATCCTGATCACTTTTTTCCTGTGCGCCATCCTGGCACTGGCCGCCCAGTACTACCTGCAGCCGGAATGGCTGCGTATCGGAGTGCAGCTTGCGGCCCTGGTGATCCTGGTCCTGATCCTGCAGTTTTTTCGCAACCCAAAACGCGTTGCAGCCAAGAAATTCGACGAGATCACCTCGCCGGTAGACGGAAAAGTGGTAGCCATCGAAGAAGTTGAGGAACCGGAATACTTCAAGGACCGCAGGATTCAGGTTTCCATTTTCATGTCGCCCATCAATGTACATGTAACGCGCTATCCGGCCACCGGAGTGGTTACCTTCTCCAAATACCACCCGGGGAAGTACCTGGTGGCCTGGCATCCGAAGTCCAGCACCGAGAACGAGCGGACCACCGTCGTGATCCGGACACCGCGATTCGGGGAGATCCTGTACCGGCAGATAGCAGGCGCCATGGCCCGACGGATCGTCAACTATGCCGAGGAAGGTGAGAGCGTCCTGCAGGGGGAGGACTGTGGCTTCATTAAATTTGGTTCCCGGGTGGATTTGTTCTTACCTTTAAATGCGCAGATCACGGTCAGATTAGGCCAGAAGGTGAAAGGGGCCCTGACCTGTGTAGCTTCCCTGCCCGAAATGAAGGATGAAGGATGAGCAGTTGCATACCCGTTTTCGCGAGGCCGTAGAGATCGTAAACCGGTACACCGAGCCCTTGCCGGCTGATCTCCTGCTGAAACTATACGCGTATTACCGCATGGCCAATAAGGACTTCAGCCACCCGGGCAGCAAGACCCCGCTGATCAACGCCTTCAAGTCAAATGCCCTGATCCAGGCACAAAATATCTCACCGCAGGATGCCATGCGCGCCTATATCGATTTGGTAGAGCGGGAATTCCCGACCGGGCCCTAACCCCAGGATTCGTACATATCGTCCGGATCGGCATGGCACAGGTCCAGGAAGAACTGGCCGATTTTCTCCGTGACGGCAGCCATGAAGGCCGCGCCTTTTTCAGCGGTGGCAGCCGCTGGATCCCCTACCCCGGTGTCTTCGGTTGCCTGCGACCATTTGCGTTCGGACCAGGCCCAGTCCTCTTTAAGCCCGGCAATCTTAAACGAACGGCTTCTGCCGCTGCCCCAGTCCTCTTTGGGGAGCACCAATTCGGGCTTCAGGTGCAGCAACAAGCTGGTTTCCACCTCGTCGGCATGATCCCCTCCCGCTTCAAAGAATTGCGAGCGATCCTGGGATTTGAACCAATTGGTCATGCAAATGAATAACTGCGGGTAGCGCAAGCCCAGTTCGCGCAGCAGCGCCTTGAAATTATTCCCGCCATGGCTGTTGAAGACCACCAGTTTCCGGATTCCCTGACGGGTGAGCGTATGGGCAACATCGTCAAGGATGGCGAGCTGGGTGGTCGGATTCAGGTTGATATCCAGATAGATGTCCGACTGGCCGGTATTCACGCCGAAAGGTATGGTCGGCAATACGATCACTTTCCCCCCGCGATCCCAGGCATACCCTGCTGCTGCCGCAGACAGGGCATCGGCCTCATAGTTGTCGGTACCGTAGGGCATGTGGTAATTATGTGCCTCTGTGGCCCCCCAGGGCAATACAGCCACTTCAAATCGTTCGGTTTTAAGGGCCTTCCAATTGGTCTCGGCCAGAATATAGGGTCTCATATCGCTTCTTTGGAATCGGTTGCCAGTGCAGCTTCCCGGGTCTGGCTTTCCGCTTTGCTGAAATAGATGCCGGCGACCAGGGTGATCACAAAATAGGCCGCTACGACCAGGCTGCCGTAAGCCCAGTAGGCATCCGTGCCGAACCAGTCGCCGCTGGACCAGATAAGCCACAGTCCGGCCAGCGCCCTGCCCACCTCGATCCAAACGGCATAAGGCTTCCGGTCCATCAGGGCGGTATACCCGAAAATACCGGTAAATACAAAGGCGCCGAACAGCAACAGGCCCGTAGTGCCGATCTGCCCGAAATTATAGAACATAAAGATCAGCATTACAAGGCTGCTCAGCATTTGGAAAATGGCGTAGGATTTCAGCAGGTTGGTAGCCGGGGTCTGGAACCGGGTAAAGCCGTAAACGTCCTCTATGATGGGCCTGGGATAGGCCGAGGCCACATCGGCGGGCCGCCAGCCGGTAGGCATGAACCAGATCCGGAATTTGTCCCGGAAGCTGCGGGTTCGCCAGGCATCCTGCGCAAGCCGCCAGAGGTGCTGAAAATTGATCACAACGGGGTTCCAGGTAGCCGCAGGTTTCAGTACGCCGTACTGCGGAGGCACCCCGGGCATCTCTTCCTGGAAGGTGCCAAACATCCGGTCCCAGACACATAAGATCTGGCCCAGGTTCTTATCGATATATTCAGGATTGATGGCGTGGTGGACGCGGTGCTGCGAAGGAGTCACGATAACGTATTCCAGCCAGCCCATTTTACCGATATGCTGGGTGTGATACCAGAACTGGGCGAAAAGGTGGATGGGGGCCAGTATTGCGATGACCTGTTCCGGTACGCCCAGCAGGGCGGCAGGGATCAGTAATAATGAAAAATAACCGATCAGATTGGATATCGGCTGGCGCAGCGCGCAGGCCAGGTTGAATTCTTCACTGCTGTGGTGGATGACGTGCTGGTTCCAGAAGACGTTCACCCGATGGCTAAGCCGGTGGTTCCAGTAACCGGCGAAATCGATGGCCAGAAAAGCGACCAGCCATACCAACCATCCGGCCCGGAGTTCGATCAGTGCCAAATGTTCCTTTAAATAGGGATAAGACACCAACACGAATACCAGCCCCAGGGAATCCTTCACGATGTTGGTCAGGCCGGAGCTGATGCTGCTGACCGTGTCCATCACCTTGTACTTCTGGTCTTTGATCCAATAACCGTAGGCAATCTCGATGCCCATCAGCGCCATAAAGAAAGGGATGGCATACAACAGGGCGGTGGCATAAGCTTCCACGGAATCGCTTTTTCCCAAAAATAAGAAATGTACCTGAGTTTGCACTGGCCATGCAATACGGGAAAGCCATCCCGATCTCCCATCCAATGAGAAAATCCGCTATCTTTAAGTATTGGCCGGCAACCAACCAAAACTATTGGCCGGCAACCAACCAAAACCAACACCATGCTCAGATTGATTCCCGGGATCGCAGGCTTCCTGTTGTTCGGCATTTTAGGATGCAAAAACAAAGCGGAACCCGCCGCCGAACCGCTAACCGACCGGTCCACCAGGGCCCCGGCCATTGAAGTACTCCGCGCGGATTCCCCGGAGGAGACCCGCGCGCTCAACGAGGAATTCTTGGGCGTTACCACCGACGGACAGCCCCGATCCGGTCTTTACAGCATTCAGGCAAGCGGAATAAGCACGGAACCCATCCGAGAGGCCGTATTATCCTTCCTCGCCACCCTGAACGACCAGCAAAGGGATTCCTGCATGTTTCCTATAGACGACAGGGAATGGAGGCGATGGACCAATATAGACATCGGGGAATACAAGCGGAGCGGCATCGGGCTTTACACCCTGTCCGACCAACAAAAGGAGTTGGCCTTTGCCATCCTTGAGAACAGCCTGAGCCCAAAGGGCATTCAAAAGGCCCGAGACATCATGAAGATGGAGGGGTACCTGGCGCGGCTCACCAGTAACTACGATATCCTCGGGCCCGAGTACTACTGGTTCACATTCATGGGAACCCCTTCGGATTCGGAGCCCTGGGGCTGGCAGCTGGACGGGCATCACCTGGTGATCAATTACTTTGTGCTGGGGGACCAGATCGTGATGACGCCTACCTTTATGGGCTCCGAGCCCAACTACATCCCGGACGGGGAAAATGCCGGTACACGGACCTTTGAAAATGAAGAAAGGCTGGGATTAGCGCTCTATCAATCCCTTGAGGGCACTGTAAAAGCGCAGGCCACCCTTTTGGACCGGAAGGAATACGACAACAATCAGACCGAGGCCTTTCGGGATAACGCCGTTGTCCCTTATGCAGGGGTCCCGGTCTCCGAGTTTACGGAAGCGCAAATGGCCCGTTTGAATGAGCTCATCGAAGAATTTATCGGAAACCTGCGGGATGGGCATGCCGAGGTTAAAATGGAGGAAATCCGGGAACACCTCGGAGACACCTATTTTTCCTGGGTAGGCGACCCTGCCGGGGAGGGCCCTTTCTACTACAGGATCCAGAGCCCTGTGGTGATCATTGAATTTGACCATCACCGGCCCGTTTTCCTGGAAGGCGATCTGCCGAGCAGGAAGCACGTTCACACTGTGGTCCGCACGCCTAACGGAAATGATTACGGGAAGGATTTATTGCGGCAGCACCTGGAAGCGCACCCGCATTAAGGGGTTTCGAATTATTCCCCAGGGTCCCCCGAAGGCACCCGGAAGATAAATCCCTGCCCGTGGATGTTCTCAATGATCAGGTCCGGGTCGTGCTGCAGATGCTTGCGTAGGCGGGTGATAAACACATTCAGGCTCTTGCGGTTAAAATAGTCATTCCGGCCCCAGATCCGCTTCAGGATGTCCCCGTGGCTGCACAAGCGGTTGCGGTTTCGCTCCAGGTAAACCAGCAATTCGTTTTCCCGTTTGGTCAGCGGGATGGTCTCCTCCCCTATTTGCAATTTGTGGTTCCTGCTGTCAAAGCGGTAGGCTCCCAGGGTCACCACCGGATCCCGCTCCTCTTCGGGCGCCGGACCGAGCCGGCTCAGCAGCGTCTCGATCCGCACGACCAATTCCTCTTCGTCAATGGGCTTTTTCAGGTAGTCCACGGCGCCAATGGAGAAACCTTTGAGCACATCGATCTTCATGGATCGCGCCGTAAGGAATAGAAAGGGCACCTTTGGAAAGCGCTCGTGGATCTGCTGGCCCAGGGTAAACCCGTCGGTGCCCGGCATCATCACATCCAGGATCAGGAGGTCAAAGGCCTGTTGTTCCAACAGGGATAATACTTCCGATGCGTTTTGGATCCACCGGAGGCCAAAGCCCTTCATCTTTAAATATTCCGATAGCAGGTATCCTAAAGAGGTGTCGTCCTCCACCAGCAATATGCTATATTTCTGCTGCTCCATGGGTTCTCAAGGGTAAATTAATGCTTATCTCGGTGCCTTCGCCAACCCGGCTCGAAATCTGGATCCGGCCCTTGTGGCGCTCCACCACGGTCTTCACATAACTCAGGCCCAGCCCGTAGCCCCGGACATCCTGGCGGTCTCCCTGTGCAATGCGATAATATTTCTTGAAGATCTGCTTCTGTTCCTCCTCCGGTATCCCGGGGCCGCCGTCCGATATACGAATGTATAGCCTGCCGCCCGCCGCTTCCGTCCGCAGGCGGATCGGGCTGCCCTTGCCGTATTTGCGGGCATTGTCCAACAGGTTGTTGACGGCGTTTTCCAAATGGAATTCGGATGCCATCAACGGCAGGGGCCGGTCTGATACTTCATAACTGAAGGTGATGCCTTCCATCCTGCAAAGCGTATCAAATTGCCTGCACAGGTTTAGCAGGACCGGTCTGAAGTCGGTCGCTTCCAGGGTTATGGAAGAGGAAGCCCGCTCCAGACTCCCCAACTCCAGGACCTTATCGATATGGTTCGAGATCCGCGAGGTTTGCTGCAGGATACTGTCCGCCAGGGGTTCTGCGGCTTCCCCGGCCTTTTCTTTGAGCATCTTGGCAGCCAGGCTGATCGAAAATACGGGTGTACGCAATTCATGCGTCAGGTTGTTGATGAAGTCGTGCGTGGTGGTAATGGTCTTTTGCTGCCAGTAAAACGTGCGAAGCACCCACAAGACAGCCACCAGGATCCCTGCCATGAACAACAGGCTGGGCAGGGTCAGCCCGTTCAGCTGCAAAAGGAAATACCGGGAGAGCTGCGGAAATCGCAATTGCAGGATCAGCCGTTGCCCGATCCGGTCGGGGAGGTACCCTTCCAGTTCCATTGGATAGGAATACGCCCGGGAAGCCCGCTCGCGATTGATCCCAGAACTCAGGTAATAGGAACTGTCCCGGGTCATCAGCTCAAAGCTAAAATCTGCATCGATCTGATGATCCACCAGCTTTTCGCGCAGGTAATCCTCAAGATAATGGCGCGAGGCATCGGTCATGTGGTCCATGCCCGTATTGAACCTGGTGCTGTCCTGTTCAAGCACGCTGCCCAGCAGGAACGTCAGCTGGTTGTTGCCGAACAAGCCGTCCCGGATGTCGTCCCCGGCATCCGCAATCTGCCGGCTGAACTGCACCCGGGCCAGATTCAGCCCGATGCGCAGATAGCGGTATTGCACTACGGCCAGGCCCGCAATGGAGATAATGAAAAGCGCTATGAATAAGGTCCTTTTGCTCAATACGGCCGGGTTGTGGAATCCAAGGTACGGCTCGGAGGCCGGTCCTTAATACAGGATTAGGAACATTAACCTTTGATTAATCCTTTTAACCGGTCCCTTTCCCGAACCGGCTGGTAGTTTGCATAGATTTGGTCTGGATAAAGGTAAGAACAATATCCAGGTTTTTAAGCTTAGTTAGAGGGAGGAGAAGTTAGCCGGCGGGCTAACTTTTTCTCTAAAAAGCCCTCGCTAAAAACACTCATTCAACAACAACCAGAACCAATGAAACACAGCAACTCAATCTTTTTTGCCATCGTCTTTGGACTTTTACTTTCCTTCCCGGAAACCGTACAGGCCCAGGGCTGCGTGGCCATCCGTCATTTCTCCAGCTGCTCGGGGGCGCACCCGGAATCAAACATGCTGGGTACCGGCGAATTCATGTTCAGCACCAATTACCGGTATTTCCGCTCCTTCCGGCACTTCCGGGGAACCGAAGAAGAGCCGGACCGCGTAGCCAACCAGACCGAGGTGATCAACCATTCCCACGCCTGGGATTTCGTGGCCACCTACGGCATCAGCCCTAGATGGTTTGCCACGCTGGTAGTGCCTACCGTGATCAATACCCGGTCCTCGCTCTACGAACACGGGCGGGAAGAAAGGAATACCACCTTTTCCCGCGGCCTGGCGGATATCCGGATCTCGGCAGGATACTGGCTGCTGGACCCGGAATCGCTGCCTAAAGGCAATGTGGCCGTAGGGCTTGGCCTGAAACTGCCCACCGGCGACTACCAGGCTAACGATATCTTTTACAATGTAGGTGTGGAGGAACGTCCGGAGGTCCGGCCTGTGGACCAATCCATCCAACCGGGAGACGGCGGCTTCGGCATTACGGCGGAACTCCAGTTCTACCGCGAACTCGCCGAAAGCTGGTTTGTTTACGGAGGTGCCTTTTACCTGGCCAATCCCCGCGAGACGAACGGGGTGCGCACCTTCAGGGAAACCCTGAGCCCCATCCTGCAGAATGAGGCCATCATGTCGGTACCGGATCAATTCTCGCTGCGGCTGGGATTCAGTCATAGCCTGAGCCCGAGTTTCTCGGCTTCTCTGGGCGCCCGTTTCGACGGGGTCCCCGTGGAGGACCTGATCGGGGGTAGCGAAGGCTTTCGCAGGCCCGGGAACGTATTGGCCGCCGAGCCCGGGATCACCTATGTGGCCGATCAGTTCGCCCTGAGCCTGAGCGTACCGGTAGCCCTGCGCAGGGAGCGGCCCCAGAGCCTTACCGATAAGGAGACCGAGCAAATTACCGGCAATCCCCGTAACGGCGATGCGGCCTTTGCGGACTATCTGATCAACTTTTCCGTGAGTTACCGCCTGGGTGGAAGCGGAAAGGTGCGCGTGGACCCGGAGCTACAGGACCCTTTTAACGGGGGCTAGGGCAACAAAATTCTTCATTGCAGGCCGGCGAGGCTTTTCTCCAGGGTTTCGATCTTGGAGGCGGCATCGGCGGCCTTTTTGCGTTCCAGGGCCACCACCTGCTCCGGAGCGTTGTTCACAAAGCGCTCGTTGGAGAGCTTTTTCTGAACCGCGGCCAGAAAGCCCCTGGTATACTCCAGTTCCTCGTTGATCTTGCGAATCTCCGAATCCGTATCCACCGCCTGGGCCAGCGGGATAAAGTATTCGTTGTTGCGTACCCGGAAGGATTGCGCACCGGAAGGGATCTCCCCGCTGTAATCCACTTCAGAGACATTTGCCAATTTAGCAAGGATCACGTCCCATTTGCGATCCGTACCCGCTTCGTCGCGGACGGCCAGCTTCAGGGATTCCTTAAAGGGAATGTTCTTTTCCTTGCGGACGGTCCGAACCCCCGAGATCACCTCCCGCGTAAATTCAAAGCCTTCGAGCAAAGCGGCATCCGTCTGACGCGCCTCCGGCCAACGGGCGATCACCAGGGCGTCCTCCGGTGTCCGCTCTGCAATATGCTGCCAAACCTCCTCCGAGAGGAAGGGCATAAAAGGATGGAGCAGGCGCAGGTTATCCTCAAAAAGCGCTACAACGGCCTCATAGGATTGCTTATCGATCGCTTCCCCGTAAGCAGGTTTCGCGATTTCCAGCAACCAGGAACAGAAGTCGTCCCAGATAAGCTTATAGGTGGTCATCAGCGCATCCGAGATGCGGTATTTCCCGAAGTGGTCGTCAATCTCTGCAGAGGCGGCGGCAAAACGCTCGCGATACCAGGCGATTCCCAAACGGGCTGCCTCCGGCTGTTCTCCGGCCCCTACTTCCCAGCTCTTCACCAGCCGGAAGGCATTCCATACCTTATTGGCAAAGTTCGCACCCTGCTGGCAGAGGGCCTCGTCGAACAGCAAATCGTTCCCGGCGGCCGAGCTGAGCAACAGCCCCACCCTTACCCCGTCG
>JBNKHB010000014.1:0-19125 GCA_050290125.1 Robiginitalea sp. | reverse complement strand
CTATAGTTTTTGATTAGTATTTTCTTTAAATTTTTAAGTAAAAAACACCAATAACGACTGCTCGTATTGGTGTTTATAAAAGTACTCTTTTTTTATTTATATGATAAAAATATTCTTTAAAAAATTTTTTTGAAAACATTTTACTATTACCTTTATAACATTAATTATTAACAATTTAAGTATGAGTAAAGGAACTGTAAAATTCTTCAACGATGCCAAAGGGTTTGGATTTATAATTGAAGAAGGTTCGAAAAAAGAACATTTCGTTCACATTTCAGGATTAATTGACGAGATTCGCGAAGGTGACCACGTTGAATTCGATTTGGAACAAGGAAAAAAAGGATTGAATGCGGTTAACGTAAAAGTTATATAAGTCATTGAACCCGTAAATGGGAGCCCGTCTGGAAAAGACGGGCTTTTTTGTTCAAATGATTTACCTACAGGTTTCAACAGTACGTTCCGGAATCCCTAAAACAATTTATGGCAAGATCACAAGACACATTCAGTAAAAGAGAAAAAGAAAAAAAGCGCTTAAAAAAGCGCGAGGAAAAGCAGAAAAAGAAAGAGGCCCGCAGAGCGGAAGCCAAAGAAAGCGGCGGGGGAATTCCCTTTGCCTATGTAGATAAGGACGGCAACCTTACGGATACCCCGCAGGATCCTTCACAAAAAACCGAGGTGGACGCTTCATCCATTGTCCTCGGCATCCCCCCGAAAGAAGATATTGAGGAAGATCCCATCCGCAAAGGCCGCGTGAGCATGTATGATACCAGCAAAGGCTTTGGTTTTATCACGGACGCGGAGACTCAGGAAAAATACTTCTTCCACGTAACCCGCATCAACGATGAGCTCAACGAATCAGATAAGGTGCAATTTGAGTTGGAGAAAGGCCCGAAAGGTCTGAATGCGGTCAATGTGAGTCTGGAGGGCTGATAATACCTCCTCATTTGCTCCCTATAGCATAATTTAGCGGACATGGGTGTTCAGAAGGGACTTGAACTGCTTATGTCAAAGGGAATCCCAGGCCGGTTTCCCAGGAAAGAATTCCTGATCAGCCAGGGCGAAGTGTCGCACCGGGTCTATTTTATCCGAGAGGGGGTAGTTCGGCATTTTGTGAACACAAGGGAAGGCAAAGAGAAGACCATCCGGATTTCCAGGGAAAACGATTTCTTCTACGGTTCTATCGTAAGCTATTTCAGCAACGAGCCCAGCTATATTTATTGCCAATGCCTGACGGATTGCGAGTTGCTTTTCTGGGAAAAGAGCGCACTGGATCTCCTTTACTCGAAACATCCGGAAATGCAGGCTTTTCGAAACCAGGCACACCTTAATTTCATCCTGGAGAAGCACCGAAAGGAAATTGCACTTCTGACCATGAATGCCGAGGAGCGTTTGGATGCATTCTGCGAAAAGAACCTCGCTTTGTTTAACAGGATACCCCACCACATCATTGCTTCCTATCTGGATATTACTCCCGAAACGCTTTCCCGGCTGAGGAACCGGAAATCTTGATTTAGATCAATGTAGGCCGGCGCTACAGGCGCTACTTTTGTTTCTATGGCAACCTGTGATTGAGGTGGACATCAGCGGTTCGGGGAGCGTGATCAATGCTAATTAACGTCCCAGGGCGGCCTTCTAAGAATTCATTCATTTGATAAAATCCCATTCCAGCAAGGAATGGGATTTTTTTTGATTGTATTGAGTCCTTGCTCATCAGCATCTATACATCCCGTCCCTCCGGGGAAGCCTGATAATATTATTTAGTCTTCTATGTAGTTAACTAATTATTTAATACCTTTATCTGAAAATCAAGTAGGATGGAGAGAGATTTTATCAAAGATCTCGGTTATAGAGCCCTGGACAACAGATTAAAAAGAATTAGCGACAGGATGACCCATGACACTCGTAAATTCTTCAAGCAAATTCAACTCGATATTGAACCAAGCTGGCACCTGGTATTCAAATTATTGAAAGAGAATGAAACCCTTACAATGGTCGAAATAGCAGACCAGCTGGGATATAGCCATCCTTCGATGGTCGTCATGCTAAAAAAAATGACAGCCAAAGGGTATATCACATCCGAAAGAGACCCCGAAGACAAAAGGAAACAAAATCTCAGCCTTACCCAGCGTTCCAGGGACCTCCTTCCAGAGCTCGAGCACTTATGGCAGGCATGTGAAGATGCTATTTATTTAATGCTGAACAAGGACCTGTCCATAATTAAGTATCTCGATCAAATTGAGGCGTCATTAAAAGCAATTCCGATCAATGAACGCTTTTACAAGGAATACGAGAAGACTATAAATCGCAATTAAAAAGTCATGTTCGAAAAAATTAGGAATCCCGGGATGACTCGCCGGAAGATGGTTCGAACCTTGAGCGCGAGCATGAGCCTCTCCATGCTTCCAGGGTTTATGGCACAGGCAATGACGGAGGTTTCCCAAGAGGCACTGGACCATGGTGAGCGCATTATACCCGTTGAGGAGCGTGAATTAAACGACATGCAAAGGTTCATTGAGGCATGTATTTCGGCCAATAAGGAATCCAATCCACAAGAAGCCGTTCAAGAGGTGCTGGCCCGCGCCGTTTCGGACCACACCGCCATGTTAAAGGCTATTGGACCTCCGGAGCAGGCCGGTTTAAAGGTTTTTCTGCGCTCCCAGGAGCTCACGATTTTTGCAGCAACCTGGACGCCACAGATGAATCTTATGCCACATAATCATCTTATGTGGGCAAACATTGGCATCTACACCGGGCGAGAAGACAACATTGTCTGGAAAAATCGAAGGAATGGATTAGAAGCCGCAGACGTAAGATGCCTTTTTGCCGGGGATGTTGCAGCCTTAAATTCCAGGGCCATTCATTCCGTGACAAATCCGCTTCAAAGATTCACCGGAGGGCTCCATATTTACGGCGGCGATTTTTTTGCAACGGAACGAAGTCAATGGGATCCTGAAACGCTTATCGAAGAACCTTCCAACGGGGATGTGATACGTGAGATCTTCAAAAAGGCCAATGAGCAAATGAACTATCTGAAGTCGGCTCAATAGCCTGCCCATCCAAATATCCTTTACCATGACGAGAACATTAATATCCAGCAACAGTCCTTATGAGGACATCATCGGGTTTAGCCGTGCTGTTCGAGTTGGATCATTTATTTCGATAGGGGGAACAGCTCCGCTTGATGCCAAGGGTAATACAGTGGGCTTGGGCAATCTTGCCATCCAAACTGAACAGTGTATGGAAATTATTAAAACGACCCTGGAGAAAGCCGGGTCCAGTTTGGCTGACGTTGTCCGAACGCGGATGCTGTTGATTAATATAGAAGATTGGAAAGAAGCCGCAGCCGTCAGGGCAAAGTATTTCAAATCCATTAAACCGGTGGATACGATCGTGCAGGTCTCGGGGTTTATAAAACCAGAATGGTTGATCGAGATTGAAGTAGACGCTATTATTTCTGGTGATCATTAAATCGCTATCGATATAGCGCTCTTGTGATATTTCTTATTTGAGGTACAAATACCGCTGGTCAGCGCTACAGCAATAATTGGTTGGCTGTATCATAATTTATATTATGTCAAATAGAAATTATGAGAACCGCTCCCATTCTGTTCTTTCAGAACCTACTCGTCTTCGATCTTTACCGGAATTGCAGTGCCACCGTGAATCATCCAGGTGTCGCCGTATACGGATTGGTAGCGCATGTCATAATTAAAGTCCGAGTTCTCCAGCAAGTTATCCATGATTGTTCGGAAGGCCTGGTAGCTGTACACATCGCCGCCCACGGCGATGATCAGTCGTGAGCCTCCGGCCGGAATGGCCGTACCGGACATTAAGGTAGAACTACTTATGATCCGGATACTGTCCATCTCCGGGATCTGCTCGGTGAGAAAATCACGGAATTCCTGGTCGTAGGTGTTTCCCTTATAGAAAAAGGCGCGTTTGGAGATAATCGCGGGTCCTACCCCGTGATTTACCAACCTGATAGTGATGAGCGTATCGGGCTCATTGGTATCGTATTCGATCAGCACATACGGCATGATGGAATGGCGGCTCTGCTCGTCCATGATGTTTGTCTGGCGTACAAAAATCACGAGCGTGAGCACGCTCACGAATAAGGCCGTCAGGGCCATCAGACGATTCACGTCCAACTTCTTGAAGAATTGCTGTATACCGGACATTATTTAAATGTACCTATTTCAGCTCAATCGCGCCCTATACAGGTAAGGTCGCTTATGGGGCACTCCATCTTTACGCCCCAATCGCTCAAAAAGATTGTATTCCAGCATTTTCTTTTGAAACCTGCTCCGGTCAGTAGGTTCTTGACGAATTGTCTCATAGACCGCGTGAAGCTCGGGCATAGTAAATTCCTCATCCAACAACTGGTATGCTATGGGCACCTCGGATATTCTTTCAATCAATCCGGCCAGTGCGGCGTTTATGATCTGGCCGTGATCAAGCATCATCTCAGGTAACTCCAGAACGGGATACCAGGCACAACTTTTGGCCAACAAGGCAGGTTTGGGTGATGCCATGGACTTATTGATCAATGCTAAATAACATATGGAAACAAATCGCTTTAGAATCCAGGAATCCGGTGGCAACTCAACTTCCAGACTTTTGAATAGTGAGCCGATTTCCGAGGAAAAGGACCGATTTGCATCCCCGAATACTTGAAACTGCCACAGATACCCTTGCTTTAACCCGGTTCGCTCCGCTAAAATCCTTTTTGCAGCGTCCTCCACACCTTCTTCCCTAAAGATGTACCCGCCCGGCAACATCCATTTATCCGAGACCATCTCCAGCAACAGTACAAATAACGTCCGATCCTCATAGCCAAAGACCACTTGATCTATGGCGAGATCATTAAGAAATCGGTCTTGGCTGGATATCAGCCCTTTTAACAGGCTTTTGTTCTGCCGCGTTTGATCCACTTTCGTTAAAAAAAATATAATTCCATGACAATATTACGAAATAAATTTTACATTGTGGCAAATTGTCACATTGATTATGGGCCACTATGCCATTAAAACTAAAAATGAAAATACCTGGAAAGTTTTCTTTGGTCATTGCAACCTTCCTTTCAATGGTCATGACGGGATCCTTCCTCTACGGCCAATCCCAACCGGAAGTACCCAATAAAATATTTGCCATGAGTAATGCAGACACATTATCAACTAAAATGATCGAGTTGCATGACGGCCGTAAAGTATCCTATGCCGAATACGGGGATTCCACAGGCATTCCGGTTTTCTACTTTCACGGCGGGCAGGAGAGTCGCCTTTCCTCTGCATTTATGGATGTGAAAGCAAGGGAAATGAGGGTTCGGATCGTTGCCCCGGACCGCCCGGGCATTGGACTTTCAAGCTTCCAGGAGGATCGCAGCCTTAAAGGTTATGCATCGGATATTGTCCAATTGGCCGATGCATTGAATCTCGACCATTTTATGGTATTCGGATTATCTGGCGGAAGTCCTCATGCACTGGCATGCGCCTATGCCCTACCCCGTCGCGTACGAAAAGTAGCGATTGTATCCGGGGCCGCGCCCTATTCTTATAAGGGGAAACTCAAAGGTTCCTGGTTTCCCATTAAATTGGTTCATTGGTTTGCCGCCTCTGAAAGCGATAAGAACCTGCGTGGTTTTATAGAGCGCGAACGCAAAGCGGTGCTTGAAAAACCGCAAAAACGGCTCAAGCAATTGCAGTTATATCTTCCAAAACCCGACCGGCAATTGCTCAATGAGAACCCCGAATACGGGATTGAATTCATTCGCGGCAGCCAGGAAGCTTTTCGGCAAGGCATCGAGGCTGTAGTGCAGGAATGGAAACTCTATGTGCGGGACTGGGGGTTTGAACTCGATGAAATCCAACAACACGTTTCACTTTGGTATGGCACCAAGGATAAAATGACCCCTGTTTACAGGGGACATTATCTTCAGAGTGTGCTACCGCAAAGCAAGTTAATCATCCGCGATAACCAGGGACATTTCTCCCTCATCCGAAATTATCTGGATGAAATACTTCAAGACCTGAAGGAATAAAGGACTTCGACTAATCCGGGATGGGTCTGAGATAGCCCTCGTAACGGATTACGTCCCGCTGTGAACTGATAACGGTGACGATCGTCCTGCGGTTTGGAAAGATTCGAAGGTTGATTTGATAGCTTTCGCTCCTGCGTTTGGCTTTTAGATCCAGGTCGTACATGCGGCTTTCCCCGTCTTGTGTGAATTCATAATCGGTGGCTTCGGAGTCGAATTCGATCCAATCGCGGCTATGCGCGTAATCCGTAGCTATGTGCCGCTGACCATAGAATGGCAAATTTGCCTTGGCCTTCCCTCTTTCGAGCTGCAGGAAATGCCCGTCCTTATTGATGTTTATGCGGCTGACGCTGCTGCCCGGCCGGAACATGCCGGCAGTGTGCAAGGCCACCATCGCCTGGGTTTGCAAGGGCATCGCCCACTGCGCTTCAAAGTAAAAAGACCCGTCCTCCAGCATCCGGGCGAGTTCCTGCTGCTGCTGGGGAGTCGCCGCCGCTTTGGGCGTCTGGCAACCAGTAAGGACGTTCACCACAAAGAGGATCCACAGTCCGTACAGGGCAAGAAAGACGATATTACGGTTTAGTTTGCGCATTGGTATTAGCAACCTAACGCTTAAACCACAAAAACTTTGCCAAAATCCTGCTAAAACTTCCCCTAAAGAATCCTAAAGTTTTAAGTATTCCCCGGCTTTCCGGGCCGCTTCGCTATCGGGCTCCAACTCCACCGCTTTGGCAAAGTAGGAACGGGCCTCATCCACCTGACCCTTTTTCGCCAGCACCTCCCCTTTCCGAAGCCAGGTCCGGGCGGATTCGGGAAAAAATCCAATGTTCATCTCCGCAACGTAATATGCTTCGTCCAAACGATTGGCCTGAAGCAAGTTATTGGCTGCTTCATCAAAATTACCTTCAAAGTCAAAATATCGGTAATTGGGATCGGCGATCATACGCGCCGCCTCGCTCTGGACGGCGGCCACATCGCCCTGTGTAAACAATTGGGTGAGGTATTCCATCGGATTCACGATATAGGTGTTATCCGTAAATGCCAGGGCCGCATCCAGTGCCGGGTCCGCCCCTGTCCGGTATTGCTCAAAGGTCATGGCCGCCGACACCTGCGGCGTTAGCCAATCCTCGTTTTCCCATTGCGGTTTGTCCTGCCACCAGGCTACGGATAAATACGCCTTGAGACCTGAATTCGGGAAAGTTACCGGCCGGTTATCCCCATAAAAGTTGATGTTTTCACCCGTGGGCTCCCCTACAAATACGGCATTGGTATAGGTGTGGAGTTCGTTGACCAGGTTCTGGCAGGCCGAAAAGGTGCGGCGCCCGATGATGACAAAGAATTTCCCCACCTGGTTGATCTTTTCGTTGCGGATCACCCCCGTAACGATCGGTTTATTCTTATAATTGTTTCCCCCACCGTTCAGGCGTACATCCAGGATCATCCGTTGCACCTCGTGAGTATCGATAAAGTCGAACACCTCCTGGTAGAATTCCGGGATGGGCCTGCCCTCCTGGTCCTGGATCTGGCTCTGACGCACATAAACGGTCTTCTGTTCCGGGAGATACTCGTAGAAGTAAATACTATCCAGATGCTTCAAATACAGGGGGGTCTCCGCACTTTCCCGGGCGTCCACCCAGTCCTCGCCGGGAACCACCATTCCGTACCTGCGTGGAATGTCCAGGCCTTCAATGGCTTTCATACTAACTTGGTTTTCTTTGCCATCGCGTTCCAGCGTCAGCGATACTTCGGTCCTTAACTCCCGGGTAATGCCCTGCGCATGGAGGAATTCCGGGACCGCGATATAATTGGTTCCGTACGCCTTCATGAACATATCGTTCTCGGCCGGGACCAAAGGGCGAATGCGTTCCAGTGCGGTTTGGACCTCTACCCCTTCAACGGCTACCAGACGCGCCCCGACCCATTCGGCATAATCGCGGTGTACGCCCTGGATATAAACCCCGTCGGAAAAATCATAAAGGACCATTGGCAGCCGGTGCCGCGGCACTACTTCCTCCCATCCACCCATGGAGGTATGCCCGTATTCAAAAGACGAAATAAGGCGATGAAATCCTGCCAGGATCTGATGCGGCTCCCAAACCGGGATGGAATCCCGTATTTCTGCTACCTGGGCATCAAAGGCTTCGGCAGTTGTTTTCTTAAAGAGGAATGAAAAATCATTGTGGACGGTTCGTTGCAGGAAATCCAGGTCTTCCTGCCATTGTTCGGAGCTAAGGGCTGGCTGCGCGGTTCCGAAGGCAGCCACGGTAAAGCCGGCAATAAGCAGGCCCGTTCTTATAAGTTTGTGCATGATGTTTTTTAAGTGATGGTTGTTTATTAGAAGTGGTTTTTCCAAAAAGGTTACAATTGCCGAACGGGAAATATGACGAGCCCATCATTTGGCCCGCTTAGCGGTTCGTTGAATTCCCTATCTTGCCCTTAGGTTTTCGCCTATGAAAAAGCTTCTGGCAGGCATTGCCTTTTTTCTGTCCGCAGTGGCCATGGCACAGCAATATATAGATGTGCTGAGCCTGGGTTATACCACTACTCCGGAAACGGGATACGACGCCGTGGAAGGCACCACGCGGATTCGGCAGGCCAATTTGGAGCTATTTCTCCCCGTACCCCTGAATGCCCGGACAGCCCTCATTACGGGCCTGAGTGGCAACCTGGATCGTTTGCGGCCGGACCCGGCCGATGAAACGCTGGGGCTCTACTCCGCCGCCGCCGTCCTGGGCGTGAACATTCAATACGAGAACGGATGGACGTCACGGCACATCCTGCGACCACAGCTGGTTTCGGCTTTGGAGTTCGGCAGGCAGCAACTGCAAATCGGCAGCCTTCAGATGTTTCAAAAGGAATTGGATCCCAATAAGAGCATAGGGTTTGGGGTCTTTCTGAACGCCGAGGAATACGGGCTCCTGTTCGTACCCATTTTGAGCTTCTACTACCTGCATCCCGATGAATTATGGGAGGTGAGCGCATTCTTACCCGCCCGGGCGGATATAAACCGGCGCCTGTCCCGCACCCTGCGGCTGGGCTTGCATTTTGACGGCCTTGGCAGTTCGTATCCCATCAATCTGGATCCCTATGGGGAGGCCTATGTTCAGCGCGCCTCCAACGATCTGAGCCTGTACCTGCAGTACCGCCTTACCCCCTCGCTCCTCTTTTCGCTGAAAGGCGGGTACTCCCTTTTCAGGTCCTACCGGATCTACGACAAATCCGACCAGGTGGGTTTCTCCATGCTCAATATTTACTTCAATGACCAGCGAAACATCCTGAACGAAACGGTCCGGGACGGGGTGCATTTCGGGCTGCGATGCATCTACCGTTTCCAACTGCCTGCCGGGCAAAGGGATTGATCAACGGGCTTTCTGCACCCGTATGCGCACCGATTTACTGATGGGTGTTTGACTGCCGGCGGCAAAGTGGTTGTAGGGCACCAGGGGGTTGGTCTCGGGAAAATAAGCGGCTGCATTCCCCTGCGGAATATCATACGCGATCGCCAGGAAATTCCGGGCATGTCGCTCCTTCCCGTCGTAAAGGCTGCTCAGGTGGACGACAGATCCGGTATGGATCCCGCGGACCTTCATATCTGCCGGGTGCATCATTAGCACGCGCCTTTCGTTGTAGATTCCGCGGTAGCGGTCATCCAGGCCATAGATGGTCGTATTGAACTGGTCGTGGGACCGGATGGTCATCAGCATCAACTCGTCCGCCTCCAGTTCGTGCTGTGGAGGCGGGTTCAGCGTAAACTTGGCACGGCCTTCCGGCAGGCTGGAAAAATCGCGTACGCGGGCGTTGTTCGGCAGATAGTACCCCGCCCCTTTGGATCGCTGGCTGGTAGCCTCAAATCCCCTGGCTACCTGGTCGATATACTGCCGGATCAGGTCGTAATCCGTACCCAAACGTTCCCAGGGTACCGGATGAGCACTTCCCAAACAGGCCGCGGCCAGTTCGGCGATAAGCCGGGGCTCGCTCCTTAGGTTCCCCGAGGCAGGCCTTAATACTCCCCGTGAACGCCGTACGCGGCCCATGCTGTTCTCCACGGTCAGGTAGCGGCCCTCCTCCCCTTCCCCGTCCTTTTCTGAGCGGCCCAGGGTGGGTAGGATGATCGCGGTTTTCCCGGTAACCAAATGGCTCCGGTTAAGTTTGGTGCTGATCTGTACGGTCAGGTCACAGCGCTGCAGTGCTTCTGCCGTATAATCGGTATCCGATGCCGCCATCAGGAAATTCCCGCCCAGGGCCATAAACACCTTGGCTCTGCCTTCGTGCATGGCTTCCATCGCTTCTACCACATCCACGCCACGCCGGTCCGGCGGATCAAAGCCCAGGTGATCTGAAATCCTCCGGTTCATGGCGGGGTCCACAAAATGCTGGATACCTACGGAACGGTCTCCCTGTACGTTGCTGTGGCCCCGAACGGGACAGGTACCTGCGTTGGGCTTGCCGACGGATCCTTTAAGCAATAGAAGGTTGACGTATTCCCGGATGGTTGCCACTCCGTTCTGGTGTTGGGTAAGGCCCATCGCCCAGCAAACCACCACGTTCTTTGCCTTCCCCAACCATTCAGCCGCCTTTTCAATGCGCGTGGCTTTTACGCCACATTGGGCGAGTAATGCATCCGGATCATAGGAATATATGTCTTTAAGTAATGCTTTATATCCTGAGGTGTAATCTTTTATAAATCCATTATCTAAAACATCAGGATTTGACTTACTCTGCTCCAGGAGCTTTCGTAGCAACAGTTTAACCAGCGGTATATCCTGGTTGATGAGAAGCTGCAAGTGCAGATCGGCCAGCGCCGTACCTCCGGCCAGTAAGCCGCTGGCGGACTGTGGATTCTTAAAGCGGATCAGCCCGGCCTCCTTCAGCGGATTGATGCTGATGATTCGGCCGCCGTTTTGCTTGCATTTTTCGAGGGCGGAGAGCATCCTGGGATGGTTGGTACCCGGGTTTTGCCCGGCGATCAAAATCAGGTCGGCACCGTGAAGGTCCTCCAGCGTTACGCTTCCCTTGCCGATCCCCAGGGTTTCGGAGAGCGCAACCCCGCTCGACTCATGGCACATATTGGAGCAATCCGGCAGGTTGTTCGTGCCGAATGCCCGGGCAAAGGTCCCGTATAGGAAGGCGGCCTCATTGCTCGAACGTCCGGAGGTGTAGAAGATAGCCTGATCGGGATGGTCCAGGGCCTTTAGTTCTTTGGCAATGAGCTCATAGGCCGCTGTCCATGAAATGGCTTCGTAATGTACTTTACCCGGCCGGAGCACCATGGGCTCGGTGATCCTTCCCAGCTGGTTGAGCCAGTAATCCGAGCGTTCGGATAGCGCCTCAACCGAATGAGTGGCCATGAATGCCGCATCCACATGCTTGGTCGTAGCCTCGTCGGCAAGGGCCTTTGCGCCGTTCTCGCAAAATTCTCCCAGGCGCGATGGCTTCTCCGGGTCGGGCCATGCGCAACTGGGGCAGTCAAAGCCGTCCTGTTGGTTTAGTTTCCTAAGGGAGGTCAGGGAACGCAGTACCCCCATTTCCCGGAAGCTGTGCTCCAGCGCCTTGCCAATCCCGGGCAGGCCGGCTGCATATTCCTTGGGGTCGCCCAGGCGAAGGCCGGTGAAATTTTCAGGCCCGCGCACATTTACCTTGCGTTTTGTGGAATCGCTCACAAAGTGCCGGCCTTAGGGTTGGGGTATTGGTCCGTTTGCCCGGCAGGGTCCCGGTCCAGGCAGACAAAGTCCTTTTCTACCAGCAGATGAAGGGATGTATCATCTTCCAATTTCATGTGATGTTCGAACCCGACACGTGCAGCGTTGGGCCACTCCCGGCCCCAGGCTTCAGGCAGCCGTAAGCTAATGCCATTCCCTGAGATAGTTGCTTCCAGGTTCTCTGCAGTGGAGGATAGTTCCAGGATGTATCGAAATTCTCCCTGCGGAAAATGAGTGACATCCCCTACCTTTCCCGTATCGGCCAGGTGGCCGACTTCTGATTTCCCCAAACGCAACCGGATGGAATCCCCCTCTATACGAAGCTTCATACCCTACTCAACTTTAACCTAAAGATACAATTCCGAACCAAACCCTTTCGATATCATGATTATTTAAAATGGATCCCGGGAAGGGACTGTCCCAATTCACGTACCTTTGCCCTTTAATCGGGGACCTATGAAAAATCTGATCCGGGCCGTTGTTGCGGCCATCGGCGCCAAGAAAATCGGGGGCGGCCGCTGCGGCTGCATCGGTACCATTATAGTATTTATCATCCTCTATTGGCTTCTTGGTTACGTCTTTGAACTCTTCTAAACCCTGCTGGGTACCGTAATTTAACCTCCCGCCCCATTTTCGGCGACGGGCCAAGGGTTACTTTTATCTTATGGAGCAGCAATCCGGAAAACACACCGAATTTATTGCCATGATGGCGGCGCTGATGTCTATTGTGGCATTGGCCCTGGACGCCCTGTTGCCGGCGCTGGACATTATAGGCATTGCCGTGGGCAACAACAACCCTACGGCCAATCAGCTCCTGATCACCCTGTTCTTCCTGGGGATGGGCACCGGCCCGCTCATATTCGGCCCGATGTCGGATAGCGTGGGTCGCAAACCTGTAGTGTATATCGGATTTGGATTGTTTATCCTGTCCAGCGTTCTTTGCGTCCTGGCTCCCAGCCTGGAATGGATGATCGTGGGCCGGGTGCTACAGGGAATGTCCCTCTCCGCTCCCCGTACCATTAGCATCGCAATGATCAGGGATTGCTTCAGTGGGGATTATATGGCGCGGATTATGTCCTTTGTGACCGTTGTATTTATCCTGGTCCCCGTTATTGCCCCGGCCTTCGGGAAGGTGATCCTGGACCATATGGGCTGGGAAGCGATCTTCTATGTGCAGGTGGGCTTCAGCCTGCTGGTGGCTTTCTGGTTCTGGAAGCGGCAACCGGAAACGCTCCCCTTAAGAAAACGGCAGCGCTTCCGCGGCCTGATGCTTTTACAGGGCTTCCGGGAGGTATTGACCTACCGTCGGACCATGCTTTTTACCTTGATCTGGGGCTTGATCACAGGCTCTTTCCTGGTCTACCTGAGTACCTCGCAACAGGTTTTTGAAGTCCAGTACGGGATGCCGGAGCTGTTTCCCTACTTGTTCGCCGGCCTGGCCATCACCATCGGGACCGCTACCTTTTTGAACGGCACCCTGGTGATCCGTTTCGGGATGCGCCGGCTGATTACCGTATCATTGATCGGGTTTACGCTGAATGCCATCCTGTATTCACTGTTGTTCGCAGGCGGCACCAATCCGCATGTCGGTATTTTGATGCTCTTTTTGGCCATGCAGTTCTTTGCCGTGGGGTTCCTTTTCGGGAACTTGCGCTCCATGGCCATGGAACCGCTCGGACACATAGCCGGAATCGGCGCAGCCATTACCGGCTTTATCGCCACCGTAATGTCGGTCCCCATCAGCGCGTGGATCGGGCAGTACGTAGTGGAATCCACGCTGCCGCTTTTCAGGGGCTTTGCGGTTTGCGGACTGCTTTCCCTGCTGCTGCTGGCCTATAGCAATTACCGCCTTAGGATCAGCAGCCGGGCAAGCTGAAGAGGGTCAGGGTAAGGTAAAGCTTAGCGAAACGGTTTCCACAGCCGCTGAATGCCCCGCCTCCTGCACGTCTGAATCAAAAAGCCGGTTCAGATTATTTCCGGCCATATCTTCCAGTAAGGATTGAATTTGCAGTGTATATTCGCCTTTTATCCAAGAGGTTGATGGCGTAAATGCCATGACCGTTTCCAAAGAGCCGATTTCCCACTCTCCATTTACCGCCTGCCCATCAGGCCCCTGCAACCGAAAACTTTCGGCCAACAGCACGGCATCCAGTGATTCCCCGAAATGCAACTCCAGGGGCGCTAATGTTCTGGCATCCGGCACACGGATCTCCCAGCGATACGGATCGGGCTTAATGCGGTCCGGGGTACCGGCCGTCCATTCCTTAAGGACGGTCTGTTCTACAGCCTGACCGCTGGCGCTTCTTAAATTTCCGTCCAGCTCCATCCGGTAGCGATGTCCCGGGACCAAGGGGATGCCCAGTTCACGGTTCGGTATAAGGTCGGTTTTGATCCGACCCGGATCCAGCCACAGCGTAAGTATGGTTTGCTCCGCATTCCACAGGCCTGTTTCAAGACGCAAAAAAGGATGGACCAGCGAATCCGAAGTAACATCCCGAACGCGAATGTGGTCCAGTGGGTGGCCCGCATGCTGCATGGGAACTGAGAACTTCAGGTACATCTTCAATAAATTGGAAGGCAGGCTATCGGTTGTCGGGTATACGGCGAGGACACTTGGCTTCAGCCGTTCATCGGCAAGCGGGACATCCAGCGCGGTGCTGTCCCCGTTTGCCTCTACCAGGTAGTATGTAAGCCCTCCGCTAAATCCGGTTAGCGGTATAAAACGATGGCCTTCCGATGTCGCCTCCCATCGGCCCAGCACCTCCTGTGAACGACTCCCGGCCAGATAAACTGTTGGCTGGGATTCCCCGGACCATACCACGGATACGGCCCGGCCTTCCTCCCACTCCAATTGCGCCCTGGTTTCTACCTTCTGCGTACAAGCGAGGTACAACAGCCCACAAAAAAAGATCAAGCCAGGCCTGATCTTTTTTATTATTGTTTTGAACTCGGTCAAATCCACTGGAAGGAGCGGGTTCTGAGCACCAGATCGCCGTTGGCCATCCGCTGCAAGTACACCAGCTGCCCGGCGTCCAGCACATCCATTTGAAGTACGTGGACCATTGGGACGCTCACATAATCCAGTCCATCCGAAACGGCAAACTCCTCCACCGGCTCGGTCATATTGTTCTGGGTGGTGGCAATGGCTTCGTAAGGGATCCGCATCACCGGCCGGTTGGAATTGGACATCAGGAAGTATTTCTTCCCGTCCTTTTCAATCCACGCCATGTCCAGGGGCGAATTCCCCGCGCCCAATTCGGCTACGGTCCGTCCTTTGCGGTGTTCCCCCGCTTTCAACTCATCCAAAGGGAAAAGCACGAGCGGCGTACAGGTATAACTTGCCAACAGATAATCCCGCTCCGCGATTCGGGTAACCGTAAAGGTTTTAATAGGCGCGTGCGTTTCGTACTGACCGTGCGCCGCATGCCAGATCTCCAGGCTTGCGTAGGTCTGGCTACTTTCGAAAGGAAAGGGAATGCTGCGGAATGTAGATCCGAATTCCTTATTGGATAATCCCGACACCAGGACCTTCCCGTTGTGGAACATCAGGTCCGAGATGGCCCAAACGCGCAATGGCCTGCCGCGGCCATCTTCCGCATCCGCACCGATCGCATCCTGCAATTCGATCTCCGAGAAGGGCACTTCGGATAGCGGTACCGCTTCCAGGGTTTCACCTTTGAGCCGCAACAGCGCGCTTTGTCCACCCATGGTACTCACGGACAGGTATACGTTCTTGGAAACCGGATTTACGGCCAGGTCTTTAACTTCCACCTGATCAGGCGTGGTTCCCAGGGCTGCGGCCAGTTTGCCGTCAAAATCCTCGAGGTTCAATTCGGCGCCCTCGGATCGGGATTCATTGTCGCGGGTGTCCACCGCCAATACCTTCGCCTTTTTGGAATCTCCGATAAACAGGATGCCTTCGGGACCAAAAGCAAGTTTGTCCATGGAACCCACTTCCGGGGTTCCCACCTCCATGCCAGCGGTCAACTCCGAGCTCAGCAGCGGGACGGGTTCGGGCGCTGCAGCCGTAAAGACCGCCACCAGGACTAATAAAAATGCAATACGGGTAACTCTTTTCATTGAAGTAATTGTTTTAGCCCCAATAAGATAAGGGATTTCTGTTGTGGCCATAGCAGTGCCCGGCATCTTAACATCGATTTAACAGCCAGGGCGGTTTTAATGTAATGGAGAGATTCGGTCAGGCTTTATTTTTGTCGGATCAGCGTGCCGCTTGGGTGCGGTCAGCGGCGATTGTTATCTTTGCCCCAAGCACTAACTATGATGTGGATCTGGGTAATTTTTCTGGCCCTCGTATTTGTATTCCTGGCCCTGGACCTAGGGGTTTTCCACAAACACGACCATGTGATCCGCTCCAAGGAGGCGGCCATCTGGACGGCAATCTGGGTTTCCGTCGCCCTCGGATTCAGTGGGGTGATCTACTGGCTTTTCTCGTCCGGCATGGTGGACAACCCAACGGTGCTCACGGCGGGGAACGCAACGCTGAAGTATATCACCGGTTATCTGATCGAACTCTCCCTGAGTATCGACAATGTATTTGTGATCGCCGTGATCTTCTCCGCCTTTGCCATCCCGCCGATCTATCAGCACCGCGTTTTGTTCTGGGGGATTCTGGGGGCGATCGTATTTCGCGGGCTCATGATCCTTTTCGGGGTGGCCCTGATCAACCGATTTGAATGGATCATTTACGTCTTCGGGGTATTCCTGCTCTACACGGCATACCGAATGCTTCGTTCCGGCAACCATGAATTCGATCCGAAAAAGTCCTGGGTGTTCGGGCAGTTAAAACGAATTTTTCCGATCACCTCTACCCTGCAGGGCCACGACTTTTTTGTCCGTCGCCTGGGGGTTTACGCCGCTACCCCGCTTTTCGTGGCATTGGTGGTCATTGAACTTACCGATATCCTGTTTGCGCTGGACAGCATCCCCGCGATCCTGGCCATCACCGCCGATCCCTTTATCGTCTTCAGCTCCAATATCCTGGCCATTCTCGGCTTGCGCTCCATGTACTTCCTCATCTCTCGAATGCTGCAAAAATTCAGGTTCATCAATTACAGCCTGGTCGTGATCCTGGCCTTTGTGGGGCTCAAGATGCTCTTTGCACAGTATCTGCATGTGCCGGAGTGGTTGTCACTAACCATTATAGTGGTTTCCCTGGGCGGAGGGATCCTTGCCTCGGTGCTTATCCCGGAAAACAACGGGGAGCATGAGGGCACTTCTACGCCCTGACCTGTCGGGTATAGGCTTCGGTCTCTGATTCAAGAAGACGAAACTCCGTAAGCAATTGTTTTAGCGCTTCGCCGACGGGAGTTTGCGCACCCTGTTCGGGCAACCTGGAGAGCATTTGACGGCAACGGCCCTCGAACTGGGCCAGGCGCTCGCGAATGGATTCGCGCAGCATGAACTGCCGTTCCGTGCAAGGTTCGTAATGATATGAAGTAAGCAGCCGTTTGAGCGTACGGGTTTCGCTAAGCATTCGCTTGAGCTTTTCGCTGCTTGGAAAGTACTTTCGTCCGGTACCGGACGCTTCGATCATTGTTTCCATGGTCAGGTGTATTGGGGACGTTCTGTAAGTAATTTACGACTAATTTAGTGGCGCCGGACGTCCTAACCTGCCGAAAATCAAATTATAAGAATTATTTAACACGCCAGGTGCGCAGGGCGGCAGCAGCCGGGCTTCCGGCCTATTTGGAAATTGTACCTGCTTGGGCTATATTTCGACAAATTTTCCGGATGGCTATCAATTTTGAACAAGACGAGGTAAAAGCCAGTACCCGCCTGGAAGAAATGGCGGGGAAGCGCCTTGATAAAATGGCCGACAAATACGACTTTATCATCCGGGCCGACGTGCTTTTTAAGAAGGAGAATACATCCGAGGCCGATAAGGGGATGATCTGCCATATGCGATTGAGCGTACCCGGGCCACGGCTCTTTGCCGAGGCGAGCCATGCCAGTTTCGAGGCTTCAATAGCCGAATCCGCCGATGATCTGGAACGTCAGCTCAAACGCAAGAAGGAAAAAATGAACAGGCGGGCTTAAGCCTGCGATGTGCTTGTCCGGCAGGACCTATTCCGGATCGGAACCATCGGTCCCATCTTCGAAATCCAAATGAGTAAGGGTCTTATCCCACAGGGATTCATGGGGGCTGTTGTATAATTCGCGCAGTAGTTTTTTGCGTTTGCGCTTCGTTATGGGAAGGGTATCGATGACCGCCCTGCGTTCTCGTATGGATGCCAGGCGCTGCTGTTTCATCTGCTGCCGCTGGCCGGGCCCCGGCACCAATTCGTCGTCAAAACGTTCGAGAACACTCTGGCTGCGGGCGCGCAGGATAGCCGGTGCCGTCTCCGGGTCCGGTTGAGACTGTGCCCGTAGCGAAACACTACCGCAAATGCCCGCTGCACTCAACGCAATGAGAAGTGTTTTTTTCATTTTGAGGTTCCCGTAATCCCCTCAATGTAGAAAATAAATCCCGTATACGTCTATATTCAGAGGTTTGCCTGCGATTAGCCGGTATTAGGGGTGTTTTGTCCGATCGGCATAAAAAAACCCGGCCGATCGGCCGGGTTCCTATTCGGGTTGTACGGATTAGCCGCCGCTGGTTTCGCGCTTGGCTTCGTCCTTGAGTTCGTCACTGGCAATGATGCCGAGTTCCACGCGCCGGTTCTGGGCTTTGCCCTCCGCGGTCGCATTGTCTGCACGAGGCTGGGTTTCCCCGTACCACTTAACGGTAAAGCGGCTGGAATCCACACCCTGTGCAATCAGGAAATCAGCTACGGATTCCGCACGGCGCCGGCTGAGGTCCATATTGTATTCCTCAGGGCCGGCACTGTCCGTATGCCCTTCGATAAGGATAACTGTTTTCGGGTATTCCTGGAAGATCCCGGCCAGGCTGTTAAGGGTTTCGGCAGAGGTCCCTTTAACTTCGGATTTATTCGTGTCGAAGAAAACGCCCTGCCCCTGGGTAAAGGTAACGTTGATCCCCTCGCCTACCCGTTTTACTTCGGCTCCGGGTACTTCTTCCTCGATACGTTCGGCCTGGCGGTCCATCCGGTCGCCGATATAACCGCCGGCCACGCCGCCGACTACGCCGCCGATAATAGCGCCGAGTACGGTATTGCCCTTCCCGACGTTATTGCCGATCACCCCGCCGACAACTGCTCCACCGGTGGCGCCAATTACGGCTCCTTTTTGTTTGTTGTTCGCATTCTTAACCGCATTACAACCCAACATCAGGGTCATGGCAAAGAAGATGCTTAAAACTTGTAAAGTCTTGGATTTCATGGGTTTTATTATTTTTTGCTAAAGTTGTAAATAATGCTCAGTGGCTCGCCGTCCACCTGTACGTTGGACCGGAGCCGCATACTGGTTTCGGTC
>JBNKHB010000013.1:0-19951 GCA_050290125.1 Robiginitalea sp. | reverse complement strand
CTCGAACCAGGGACCCCCTAATTATGAGTCAGGTGCTCTAACCAGCTGAGCTATAGGACCGGTTCAGATGGCAATATTAGGGCTAATTTTCATTTGGTACAAGTGCGGTATCGCCGGAAAAGATTCGGGTGCCGCAACAGAAAGCGGGCAGGTGCGGGCCCGCGTGAGCCTTTGTTAAATCGCTTTTTTATCTGTCTAGAATTCAGTACCTTATACTACTTGCAATCAAACAATCTGATCATGGGAACAATTAAGACTTGGGACAAATGGGCCGAGGCCCATTCCTATTACGGCTTTGATCTGCTGCGCGTGGCGCTGGGCGTCTTCCTTTTTGTCAAAGGCGTGAGCTTTATGTCGGATCTGGAACTCTTTAATTCCATGATGCGGCCGTATGCGAACCTGCCGGGCAGCTGGATCATCCTGCACTACGTGGCAGCGGCACATTTTGTGGGCGGATTCTTTATCGTGATCGGCCTGCTGACGCGATGGGCGGTGGCCTTTCAATTCCCCATCCTGTTCGGCGCGATCATGACCAATTTCCTGGGCGAGATGATCCCGGCCAACCTGATCACCGCTGTTGTGGTGCTCCTGGCCTGCCTTTTCTTTTTTGTGTACGGTTCGGGAAAATACTCCTCGGACCACTACCTGAAAGTGCACCAGTAGCGGCTATTCTTCCGGGATTTCCTGGCAGAGTTCCACCAGCACCCCGCCGGCGGATTTGGGGTGCAGGAATACCACCCATTTGTTGTCGGCCCCCCGCTTGGGTTCCTCGTTGAGGATCCGGAAACCCTCGGCTTTGAGCCGTTCCACCTCGGCGCGGATATCCTCCACGTCAAAAGCGATATGGTGGATGCCTTCCCCTCGTTTTTCCAGGTAGCCGGCAATGGGGCTGTCTTCCGAGGTGGCCTCCAGCAGTTCCACCTTGTTGGGTCCGGCACGGAAAAAGGAGGTGCGCACACCCTCGGAGGCTACCTCTTCCGTCTTATAGGGCGGACTGCCCAGCAGTTTCTCAAAAAGGGCGTTGGAGGCGGTCAGGTCCCTGACGGCAATGCCGATATGTTCCACTTTGCGCATTCCGGGTGGCTTTACCCACGAAAGTACGCCATTTGTGCGTATTTTTGGCCCGTGGAAACCCAACGCCAAAAGAAAATTGCCGGCCTCATCCAGCAGGACCTGGCCGAGATGCTTCAGCGGGCCGCCGCCGACGGCGGGCTGCAGGGGGTCATTATTTCGGTGACTAAGGTCTATGTCACTTCGGACCTGTCATTGGCGCGGGTATACGTGAGTATTTTCCCCACCAAGGAAGCCCCCGCCCTGCTGAAAGGCATCCAGGCGGAGCAGGTACAATTGCGGCACGAACTGGCGCGCAGGACGCGGCATCAGTTGCGCCGGGTACCCGAACTGAACTTTTTCCTGGACGATTCCCTGGATTATATCGAGAACATCGAGCGGTCGCTGGAGGGAGGGGACGACCCCATCGAAAACCCGGACCTGCTGCCCCGGCGTAAAAAGTCCTGAGGGTGAAGGTGCCGCTGTACATCGCCCGCCGCTACGTCCGGTCCAGGAGCAGCCAAAACGCCGTTAACATCATCAACCTGGTGACCTTTGTGGTCATCGTCATCGGTTCTGCGGCCTTGTTTATCGTGCTTTCCGGCTTTGCCGGTCTCAAGGACTTCAGCCTGTCGTTTTCCAACACTTTTGACCCGGACCTGAGGGCCGTACCGGCCGCGGGGAAGACCTTTACCGTGGATCCTCAACAATCCCGGGCCCTCAGCGAAATTGAGGGCGTCGCTTCCTTTTCCAGGGAACTGGAGGAACGGGTCTACCTCACCCACCAGCAACTGAGCATGATCGCCTACATCAAAGGGGTGGACAGCGCGTACAACAGGACCACGGGTATCGACAGTACCATTTTTGTGGGTTTTTGGGACCTTGGGGCCCAGCAGGCCGTCAGCGGCATCTCCATCGCCAACCAACTCAACCTAACCATCCAGGATTACCGCAGCCCGCTGATCGTGCTGGCACCGAAGCCCGGCACGGGCAACCTTTCGCCACAGGGCCTGGGCGACCAGCCGTATAATCAACTGGCCGTCGTTTTAAGCGGCGTATATCAAATTGAGGAGAACCTGGACAAGAAGTACATCTTTGCGGAGCTGCCGCTGGTGCAGGCCTTGTTGGAACGGGACAGCCTGCAGGTCTCCGGCGTGAATTTCAAGCTGGAGCCGGAAACGGATGAAGACGCTGTACGAAGCGCCATCGCAGGCATTCTCGGAGACGGGATCGAGCTCCGGAACCGCCGGGAGCTGAATACCACGCTCTACCGCATGCTCAATACCGAGAACCTTGCCACTTACCTGATCTTTACCCTGGTACTGATCATCGCCCTCTTTAACGTGGTCGGGGCGATTACCATGATGATCCTGGACAAGCAGGATCATACCCGTACGCTTTATTGCCTGGGGCTGAACATCCGTCAGCTGCGGCAGATCTACTTTTTACAGGGGGTGCTGGTTACCAGCGCAGGAGGCCTGATCGGCCTGTTGCTGGGCTTCCTGCTGATCGGTTCCCAACAGGCCTTCGGCTGGCTGAAGATCTCTCCTACCCTGGCCTATCCGGTGGAATTGAATGCGGGGAATGTGCTGCTGGTGCTGGCCACCATCGTGGTCCTGGGGGTGATCGCCTCCCGGATCGCCAGCAACCGGATCAGCAGGAAGTTGCTGAGCCTTTGAGTTTATTCCGCAAAAACGTGGTCTGAAAAGGCCTCCAGGGCCTCGTCGAAGGCCGCAAATACTTCGGCGGCATCATCGCTGGTCACCATCTTCATGCGAAGCGGCTTAAAGTTGGGGATTCCCTTGAAGTAATTGGTATAGTGCCGCCGGGTTTCCAGTACCCCGAGTTTTTCCCCTTTCCAGTCGATCGCCATCTGCAGGTGGCGCCGCGCGGCTTCCACCCGTTGTTCCATGTCCGGCGGCGACAGGTGCCGGCCTGTTTCGATAAAGTGCTTCACTTCCCTAAAGAACCAGGGGTAGCCGATGGCCGCCCTGCCGATCATGGCGCCATCCAACCCGAATTCATCCCGCATGCGGACGGCGGCTTCGGGGGTGTCCACATCCCCGTTCCCGAATACGGGGATGTGCATCCGGGGGTTGTTCTTTACCGCGGCGATCGGCTTCCAGTCGGCTTGTCCCTTGTACATCTGCACCCGGGTCCGACCGTGAATGGCGATAGCCTGGCAGCCTACGTCCTGCAGGCGTTCGGCTACTTCCACGATTTTAATGGAGTCGTGATCCCAGCCCAATCTGGTCTTGACGGTGACCGGCAGGTGGGTGCGCTTTACCATGGCCTCCGTGAGTTTTACCATCAGCGGGATGTCTCGCAGGATGCCGGCGCCGGCGTTCTTGCACACCACCTTCTTTACCGGACAGCCGAAATTGATATCGATGATATCCGGCCCGGTAGCCGTCACGATATCCACCGCCTGCAGCATGGAATCCAGCTCGGCACCGAAGATCTGGATCCCTATCGGGCGCTCCTTCTCGTAAATATCCAATTTGATCACGCTCTTGGCGGCATCGCGGATGAGTCCTTCGGAGGAGATAAACTCGGTGTACATCAGGTCTGCCCCCTGTTCCTTGCACAGGGTGCGGAACGGCGGGTCGCTCACGTCCTCCATGGGAGCGAGCAACAACGGGAAATCGGGAAGTTCTATGGGGCCTATCTTCACCATCCTGAGCTGTTTACAGGGTGTAAAAGTACAAATCCGGAAGCATTTGGGGGAAATTAGTCCGGGTCGATGCGGCGTTGTTCGTCGCTATTGCGTTCGGCCTCCTTGTTTTGCAGCCGGTAATTCCCAAAGTTGTAGGTAAAGGACAGCCGGACGAACTGCGTTTCGGGTTTGTAGAATACGGTATTGTCCTGGTTGGCGTAGCGGGTGGTGTACGTGGCGTTTGCCCTGCCGAGCAAGTCCTCCGCAACCAGGGAGATCCGGCCACGGCCCTGCCACAGATTCTGGGAAATTCCCGCGTTCAGGGTTATGGTCTCCGACACCTGGTAGGACCCCAGTAGAAAGCCACTCAGGTACACTGCGGAAACTTCGGCGCTCAGGTCGCCGCTTTTGGTCAGGTTAAGGTAATTCGCCAGGTAGCCGTAAAAGCCGCTGACATCATTCTTATACGTTTCGATCTGGCTTTGCACCGCCATAAAGGTCTCGGCCTCGTAAAAGACCGAATTATAGGAATAGATATTCCAGAACGGGAGGATGGGGGTGGAAATCGTAAGGTCCAGGCCGTATGAGATGCTTTTTTCCGCGTTCTGGTTGATCTCCAGCAGGGTCTGGTTGACGTTGTCCTGGAAGGAATACGCCCCTATGTAGGCCCCGTTGTCCCGGTAGTACAAGTCAAAAAACACGGTGTTGTCCAGGTTCAGGTTCAGGTTCAGGTTGTTGTTGAAATTTGGGACCAGGTTCGGGTTTCCTTCGGAATAGTCATTTTCGTTGAGGAAGAACCGAAACGGATTCAGGTCGGCGTAATTCGGGCGCGTGAGTTGTCGGGAATAACTCAGAGATATACTGTGTTTCTCTCCCAGGCTTCGCTGGATAAAGGCCGAAGGGAACCACTCCAGGTAGCTTTGGCTATTGATCTGGTCGAGGGTGAGGGAACGGGCGCGTACCTCGGTCTGCTCCAGACGCAGGCCCAGTTTCAGGGACCAGGGGCCCCAGGTCTTGTCCAGGCTGGCATAGGCCGCATAAACATTCTCGTCATATTCAAACCGGTCCGATAAGGCAATGTCGAAGGGCGGTACCGTATTGTTGACATCCAGGAAATCGATCCGGTTCCGGGTACGGATCACGGAGGTTTTCAGGCCGGTTTCCAGGTTGCCCGAGGGGATGGGATTGGACACATCCGCCTGGGCGGTCCAAATATCGATATCCTGCGTTGCTTCGGTCCCAAAAGAGAATTCCCGGAGAAAGGCACCGGCAGGGTTGAAATAGTTGCTGGTCCCGTCCTGCGACCGGTCCAGCCCCGCATTCGTGTAATGCAGGTTTACCCGCAGGTTTGCGCCCTGCTTCTCAAAATCCCGCCGGTAGTTCAGGTCTGCGGAAAGGTTGCTCTGGTCCTCTTCCACCAGGGTGTTGGTATTCAGGGTTGAGTCCAGGATGCCCTGGCCGTTGCGCATTCGCGTTTCCAGATTGATGTCGCTGGTCTTATTCGGTGAATACGTCCAGGAAGAGGCCAGGCCCAGCAAGTCCTTTTCGGAGAGCTGGTATTCGAACAATACATTGGCCTGTTGCCCCCAGGACCGGCGCACCCGCTCCGTATCCGTATTCCAGCGGGCAAAGACCTGATCCTGCGTGTTGATGTAGTTCACGCTGCTTTCGTCCCGGCGCAACTCCTTCCGCGGACTGAAGCTATAATTCCCGAAGACGGAAAACTTGCCTCCCTTGTAATAGTGGCTGGTCCCCGCGCTGTACTTCGGATAGACGGCTGTGGTCTGGGAGGCGGTGAGGCTCCCCTTGTAGCCGGGGATGATGTTATGGCGCGTACGGATGTTGATCACCGGGCCGTCATCGGCCTCATAGCTTGCCGGGGGTACCGGAATGACCTCCACGGAAGAGATGACATCCCCGGAGAGCCCCTTCAGCAGATCGAGCACTTCCGCCGGGGCGAGCTGGACTTTCCGGTCGTTCAGGTACACCGAGGCGGTCCTGCCCCGGATCTCAAGGTTGTCCCGGGCGGTAATGATCCCCGGGGTATTCTTCAGGATGTCCCAGGTGGTTCCCTGGCTTACCACCGAGTTTTCGACCTTGAAGATCAGCCGGTCAGCCGTGCGTTCTATGACGGGCTGCCGGACGGATACCACCACCTCCTGCAATTGCTCGGAATCCTCTTCCAGCACCAGCGCCCCGATGCGAACGTCCCGGCTGAGTTCCAGGGGCACCCACAAGGCCTTATAACCCAAATAGGTGGCTGTAAGGAAGTAGAGGTCCGGTTCGAGCTGCGAAATGGCAAAAAATCCGGCGTCATTGGCCGAACTGCCTTTTACCGCCACACTATCCCTGGCCGAAAGCAGGATAACATTGGCATAGGGCATCGGGTTACCATGGGTATCCCGGACATAACCGGATACCTCAATGTTTTGCCCGTACATGCAAAATGAGGTCAACACGGCGATCAGGGGAACGAAGCGTGTGGTCATGGCTGGTAGGTGGCTGATAAAGATAGGGTTTTTCCTATCGCTTTTTTGCAGTTTTCCGATGAGTTGCACCGGCAAATTTGTTTCCCCGGGGTTTGCCGGATTGAGGCGGCAAACCGCTATCTTTGCTGCCAATTCTACAGCCGGTATGAAGAACATCCGCAATTTTTGCATCATCGCCCATATCGACCACGGCAAGAGTACGCTGGCGGATCGGCTGTTGGACCATACCGGTTCGGTCACCGACCGGGAAAAACAAGACCAGCTACTGGACAGTATGGACCTGGAGCGCGAGCGCGGCATCACCATTAAAAGCCACGCCATCCAGATGGAGTACGAATATGAGGGTGAAACCTATATCCTGAACCTCATCGACACCCCAGGGCACGTGGATTTCTCATACGAAGTGTCCCGCTCCATCGCCGCCTGCGAAGGCGCCCTGCTGGTGGTGGACGCCGCCCAGAGTATCCAGGCCCAGACCATCTCCAACCTATACCTGGCCCTGGAAAACGACCTGGAGATCATCCCGGTGCTCAACAAGGTGGACCTGCCCAGCGCCAATCCGGAAGAAGTAACGGATGACATTGTGGACCTGCTGGGCTGCAAGCCCGAGGAAGTGATCCCGGCCAGCGCCAAGACCGGCCTGGGGATCGGAGAGATCCTCAAAGCCATCATTGAGCGGGTTCCTGCGCCGAAAGGCGATCCGGACGCCCCGTTACAGGCCCTGGTGTTTGATTCGGTATATAACCCGTTCCGAGGGGTGGAAACCTATTTCCGCGTATTGAACGGCCGCATCCACAAGGGGCAACAGATTGCATTCGTGGCCACCGGCAAGAAGTACTACGCGGACGAAATCGGCACGCTCAAGTTAAAACAGCACCCCAAGAATACGATTTCGGCCGGGGATGTGGGCTACCTGATAACGGGGATCAAGGAGGCTCGTGAAGTAAAGGTGGGCGACACCATTACGGACGCCAATAACCCAAACCCAAAAGCCATTGCAGGTTTTGAGGACGTAAAACCCATGGTTTTCGCCGGGATCTACCCGGTAGACACGGAGGATTTTGAGGAATTGCGCTCTTCCATGGAAAAACTGCAACTCAACGACGCCTCCCTGGTATTCACCCCGGAGAGCAGCGCAGCCCTGGGCTTCGGCTTCCGCTGCGGATTCCTGGGCATGCTGCACATGGAGATCATCCAGGAGCGCCTGGAACGGGAATTCGACATGACCGTGATCACCACCGTTCCCAACGTGAGCTACTTTGCTTATGCCACCAAGGACCCGGAAACGGCCATCATCGTCAACAACCCGTCGGACCTGCCCGAGCCTTCTTCCCTCAGCCGGGTGGAGGAGCCCTATATCAAGGCCACCATCATCACCAAGGCGGAATATGTGGGGAACGTGATGTCGCTGTGCATCGAGAAACGGGGGCAGATCACCAATCAGACCTACCTGACCCAGGACCGGGTGGAACTAACGTTTGACATGCCGCTTGCGGAGATCGTCTTCGATTTCTACGACCGGCTGAAATCGGTGTCCCGCGGCTACGCCTCCTTTGACTACAGCCCCATCGGGATGCGGACTTCCAAGCTGGTGCGGGTGGACATCCTTCTGAACGGACAACCTGTGGATGCGCTCTCCGCCCTGGTACACTTTGACAATGCCTACCACATCGGGAAGAAGATGTGCGAGAAGCTGAAGGAACTCATCCCGCGCCAACAATTCGATATCCCCATCCAGGCCGCCATCGGTGCCAAGATCATCTCCAGGGAGACCATCAAGGCGCTTCGGAAAGACGTTACGGCCAAGTGTTACGGCGGGGACATTTCCCGGAAGCGAAAACTGCTGGAGAAGCAGAAAAAAGGGAAAAAGCGGATGCGCCAGGTAGGCAATGTGGAAATCCCGCAGCAAGCCTTTATGGCGGTCCTCAAGCTGAACGACTAGGGGCGGGGAGGTGGACACGGAACTGCTGGCAGGGAAGATCGCCAGGGAATCGTCCCGGCATTTTTACCGGCTGGTGGCCGGAGAATCATTTGAAATAAATCTGGAGGACATCGAAGTGGAGGTCGTCAGGGCCGTCCCGTTCAACGGATAACGCCTATTCGGTCCCTACTGCGGAGCGCTTTGCGGCAGGTCGTGTTCCAGGTCGAATTTCTTCCCGAGGTAGACCAGCTTGTACCCTTCGACAATGTCCTTGAAATCGGTGGAGAAGGAGGAGATGATCTTCAGGTCCCCCTGCGGATCCTTCAGGAAGATCGGGATGATTTCGTCGTCCGCCTTGGTCATCTCGATCAGGCCCTCGTAATGCTGCTGGTCCCTTAAATCAATTTCGTGGATGGCGGGAAACCTGCGCGAGGTGTCGATCAGTTTGATAAAATCATCCGTGTGCGAGAACAGTCCTTCCTTGGGATTGTTCTCGGGGTCACTCATCTCGTCACTATCCACTACCCGGAAGGAACCGTTTTCCCCGAATTGGGTTTTGAACTTGTCGATCGCATATTTATTGATGTCCGAATTGGGCGTGAGGGCCATCAGGTAGCCGATATCGTTGAGTTCGATATTGTCCGTAAGGTTATCCGAATAAATATCGGACACCAGGGCTTCCAGCCCCCTCCTTCTGGCCTTCTCCACATTGGAAGCATTGCTGTCAATGAGGACCACGTGCCGGTTATTGCGCTGGAGGTACTGCGCGATCAGCCTGGAAACGCGCGAGGCGCCGATGATCAGGATGCCCTCGGACTTCTTCAGGAAGACGCCTACGATCTGGGCGAAATACCGGGCCGTGGTAGCATTGAGCAGGACGGTGCCCAACACCACGGTAAAGACCAGGGGCGTGATGTATTCGGCCCCGGGTTCGCCGCGCGCCACCAGATTGGAGCCGAACAGGGAGGCGATCCCCGCCGCCACGATCCCCCTGGGCCCCACCCAGCCGATAAACAGCTTTTCGGTGGTCTTCAGGTTGGACCCCTGCGCCGACAAAAAGACCCCCAGCGGGCGGATCAAAAAGACGATCAGGGCAAAGAGGGCTGCCGTCTGCCAGTTGAAGATCAGTTGCAGGGCGGACAGGTCGATGTTGGCCGCCAATACGATAAACAGGATGCTGATCAGCAGCACGCTGAGGGATTCCTTGAAATACAGGAGCTCCTTCAGGTTGGGCAGATCGGTGTTACCCATCACCATCCCCATGACGACCACCGCCAGCAGGCCGGATTCCTTGGCAAAGATGTCGGACATGACAAAGACCCCCAGGACGGTAGATAGGGCCACCACATTCAAAAGGTAGTGCGGCACAAAGTTGCGCTTGATGGCAAAAGCCAGCGCATGGGCAAACGTAAAGCCGAAGGTAAAGCCGAAGAGCAGGATCTTCCCGAATTCCTCCAGCGCCGTACGGGTGTAGGCCTGCCCTTCCCCCACGCTGATAAACTCAAAGACCAGTACCGCCACCAACGCCCCGATAGGGTCGATCAGGATTCCCTCCCATTTCAGGACGGCAGACACGTCTTTTTTTAACGGGATATTCCGCAGGATAGGCGTGATGACCGTTGGGCCGGTTACGATGATCAGGGCGCTGAACAGGAAGGAGATCTGCCAGCTCAGCCCCATTATATAATGCGCCGCCACCCCGCCGCAAATAAAGGTCACCAGGGTGCCGAGGGTAATGAGTTTGGTGATTACCGGGCCCACGTTGGACACCTCGGACCGCTTGAGGGTGAGGCCGCCCTCAAAGAGGATGATGCTGATGGCAAGGGAGACGAAATAATACAGGCTTTCCCCGGGGAACAGGCCCTGTTTTCCATTCCAGATGGGTTCGATGAGCTTGGCCCCGTCCTCCGTATACAAGGTGGAGATCGGACCCACCAGCAAGCCGATGAGGATCAGCGGCAGGATGGCCGGCAGCTTCAGCCTCCAGGCCACCCACTGTGCCACAATGCCCAGGATTACGATTCCGGCCAGCTCGATCATAGTTCGGTTGGAATTAGGGTCCGAAGCCAAAAATAGGTATTCCCCCGATTTTATCCGCCTTGTGCAAATATTGTTATCTTGCATTCTTCGCCCATGCCTGTTCCCGTAGCCTCATATAAGACCCTGCTGTTCGGCTTTGCGTTCTCTCCTACCCTGGATGCGAACCTGATGGAAGCCACCCGTCTGGTGCGCTTTCTGGATGCCCGCCTGATCCTGCTCCACGCAGGCCCGTGTACGGATGAAAAAAAGGCGGACCTGCGGGCCCGGCTGGAACAAAGCTGCCGGGACCTCAGCCGGATCACCGTGGTTTGGCGGGAAGGGGACCCGGTGGATGTGTTGCTGGATGCGGCAAAAGAATACAGTGTGGACCTGTTGCTGCTCGGCGCCCGGCAGCACGAACACGGGTATCGCTTCTACATGGGCTCCATCGCCCGGAAACTCACCCGCCGCATTTCCTGTTCCGTGCTGTTGCTCATCAAGCCTTCGGTGGTGCGGGTGCCCTGTCAGCACATCGTGGTCAATGGCCTGGACGACCCGCACACCCCCCTGGCCATCGGCACATCGTTTATGATGGCGCAGGCACTGGGGGCCCGGCAGATCACCATCGTGGAGGAGATCCGGGCCAGGGATGCGGTTGTAGACGTGGTGGACGACCGGAGTTTGCGGCGCGCCACCCTGCAGAAGGAGCGCATCAAGCGGCGCGAGGATTCGCGGGTGATGGATCTGGTTGCACAACTTCCCGAATCCCTGAGCAGGGGGGTCGCGGTAAGGACGCAGCCCATCTTCGGGCGGCGCGGCTACTCGATCGGGCATTATGCGGAGGTGGTCCGGGCAGACCTGCTGGTCATGAACGCCCCGACCCGCTCCACGCTGTGGGACCGTCTTTTTCCGCATGATATCGAACACATCCTTTCCGACCTGCCCACAGACCTTTTAATCGTGCGCAACCATTGAATGCGCGCCAGAAATACCCCGCTGGCTTTATGCGCGATCTGCCCAGGAACCTCTTTGCCGGATTCGTGGTTTCCCTGGTGGCGCTGCCCCTGGGGTTAGGCCTGGCACTGGCAAGCGAAGCCCCGCCTATTTCGGGGGTGATTGCCGCCGTGGTGGGCGGAATGGTCGTAGCGCTGCTGGGTGGTTCAAATGTTACCATCACCGGGCCGGGCAACGGCCTGGTGATCGTGCTCTTGGGTGCCATCACCACCCTGGGGGGCGGCGACCTGTACCAGGGTTATCTGGCAACCCTGGCTGCCGTGGTCCTGGCGGGCGCCCTGATGATCCTCCTGGGCTTCCTGAAAATGGGACGGCTTGCGGACTTTTTTCCGGCCTCCGCCATTCAGGGCATGCTGGCCGCCATCGGGATTGGCATCCTGGCCAAGCAATTCCATATCATGATCGGGCACAACGACGAACAGGGCACCATCCTGGGGCTACTGGGCAAGATCCCGGCCGGATTGCAACACCTTTGGTCCACGGATGGCCCGCAAGTGATCATCGCTGCGGGCATCGGGGTCTGCGGGCTGCTGATCATGTTTTTTTACCCGCGGATCCGCAACAGGATCGTCCAGCTCATCCCGGCCCCCATGTGGATCCTGATTCTTGCCGTGGCAATGAGTTACGCCTACGAACTGGCCCAGGTGCCCTATCCGCTCGGGGAACGCTTCCTGATCCGGCTTCCGGATCGGCTGTTGAGCAGCCTGGTCTTCCCGGACTTTGGCCAGTTCTGGACCCGCGACTTCATGCTGGCCGCAGTGGCCATCACCTTTATCGCCAGCATCGAGTCCCTGCTCAGCATCAAGGCCATTGACAAACTGGACCCGGCCAACCGCCGGTCCAACGTTAACCGGGACCTTAAAGCCCTTGGGCTGGCATCGGTGATCAGCGGCCTGTTGGGCGGCCTGGCCGTGGTTACCGTAATTGCGCGCAGTTCGGTCAACGTAAACAACGGGGCAACAAACCGTTCGGGCAATTTTATCCACGCGCTTTTTTTACTGCTGTTCGTGCTGGTGTTCCAGGAACAGCTCCGGCGTATCCCGCTCTCCGCCCTGGCCGCCATCCTCGTGTTTACCGGATATAAACTGGCCACTCCCGGGGTTTTCCGGGAAATCGCACAGGTGGGCCGGGAGCAGCTTATTATTTTTCTGATTACCCTGGCAACTACCCTGATGTCCAACCTTATCACGGGTATCAGCGCGGGGATTCTGGCAACTTTCGCCATCCATGCGTTCATAAACCGGGGGCTTGGATTATTTATCAGCAACTTGTTTAAGCCGAATGTGTTGCTGTTTCGTGAAGGGGAAGGCCAGTACTACGCGAGCGTAAAATACTTCTGCAGTTTCCTCAACTACTACAAATTAAAGGACAAGCTGGATGCGGTGCCGGAGACCGAGGAGATCGTCCTGGATTTTTCCCTATGTGAATTCGTGGATGACACGGTTTTGGAACAGCTGGAGGGTTATGCCGAAAACTTCGAGAAACGCGGGGGGCATCTTGAGTTGATCGGTCTGGACAAGCACGACACCCGGTCCACCCACCCTTTTGCGCTCCGGAAGTTGCCTGGCTTCTCCGTTATAAAGCCCATTGAGCACTTTTTTACCGGGAGGCAGCGAAGCCTGGAGGCGACCGCTGCCGAATACGAATGGGATTACCGCCCGGAACGCCAGGAAAAGACCCGTTTCCTACGGGATTTTGTTTTTTTCCGCACCCGGGAGATCTCCTTCAGCTACAATGAGATTGCCGCCCCGGATGCCAGCGTACGCCTGATGGATGTGGAATTTACCGAAGGGGCGTTCATCGCCAGGGAAGTAGTCAAGTCCACGGTGCTCTATATCGATGTGCCGGGTGCCTTGCCGGTGTTTACCCTGGATAAGGAAGGGCTGCTGGGGATGCTCTACGGCCTGGCGGGCTTCCGCGACCTGGACCTGGAATCCCATCCGGATTTCAATCGCCGCTTTCACCTGAGCGGGGAAGATCCGGCTGCGATCGAGCGGCTGTTCTCGGACGACCTGGTACTCTTCCTGGAAAGCAACCCCTATTACCATATCGAGTCCAACGGTACCGGTCTCCTGATCCTGAAGAACGAGCGTTTGCTGGGCATTCGCGAGATCAAGCGCATGGTCTATTTTGGCCGGGAGTTCAGGAAATTGATCTGCGCGGCCCATCTGGAGCCCAAACCCTAAAAACATCCTAAAATCAACTGCTTTGGAGGCGGCAATTCGTATTTTGCGCAACCGAGCCCAGAAGTATGAAGCTGCACCCCATAGAAACCGGGAATTTTAAGCTGGACGGAGGCGCCATGTTCGGGGTGGTGCCCAAAACGCTCTGGCAGCGCACCAATCCGGCCGACGCCAACAATATGATCGAACTGGCGGCGCGCAGCCTGTTGGTGGAAGACGGAGACCGGTTGATCCTGATCGATACCGGCCTGGGCAACAAGCAATCCGAGAAGTTTTTCAGTTATTACTATTTGTGGGGAGACCATACCCTGGATCGCTCCCTGCAGCAAGCCGGTTTTCACCGGGACGACATTACGGACGTATTCCTGACCCATTTGCATTTTGACCACTGCGGGGGCAGCGTCCAATGGAACGCGGACCGCAGCGGATACGAGCCCGCCTTTAAGAATGCGGTGTTCTGGAGCAACCGGGACCACTGGCAATGGGCCACCCAACCCAATGCCCGGGAAAAGGCCTCTTTCCTGCCGGAGAACATCCTCCCGATGGAAGAAAGCGGGCAACTGCAATTTATTCCCCGGGGCAGCGGCCCTTTCCTGGAAGACAGCCCGCTAGGATTCGGGATCCTCTTCGCCGACGGGCATACCGATAAACAAATGATCCCTCATATTCGCCACAAGGGCAGGACCGTGGTCTTTATGGCCGACCTGTTGCCGACCGTCGGACACATCCCCCTGCCTTATGTGATGGGATATGACACCCGGCCCCTGCTTACCCTGGAAGAAAAAGGGGCGTTCCTGGACCGTGCGGCTGATGAAGACTACGTGTTGTTCCTGGAACACGACGCGAGCAACGAATGCTGCACCGTCCAACACACGGAGAAAGGAGTGCGGCTGAACAAATCCTTTAAGCTGAATGAACTATTCTGATTGGCAGGCCCCTGCGGCCTTACTTTTCCTCCTTATGCTGGCCGGCTGTAAAAGCCTGGCCGTGGACAGCCGCGACGTGCTGGAAGAAGGCAGTTTTACCCCCGGCATCGAAGGTCCGGCCACGGATGCCCGGGCCAACGTATACGCCGTGAATTACGGGGAGGAAGGCACCGTGGGCATACTTCGACCGGATGGGACGGCCTCGCTCTTCCTGCGACTGCCCGAGGGCAGCGTGGGGAACGGGATCGCCATAGACCGGGCCGGCAATATGTTCATCGCAGATTACGTTGCCCACCGCGTCTACCGCGTGCGGCCGGGTACTCAAATCCCCGAAGTATGGGCAGAAGAGCCGGAGATGAACCAGCCCAATGATGTCTGCGTACACCCAGGCGGCAGCCTGTACCTGAGCGACCCCAACTGGGCCGAAGGCAGCGGGAACCTCTGGCGGGTGACGCCGGACGGCGACGTGCAAAAACTGGAGAGCGGCATGGGAACCACCAACGGCATCGCCCTGAGCCCGGACGCCCGTTACCTGTACGTAAACGAGTCGGTTCAACTGAATGTCTGGCGGTACCGGATTGCGGATGACGGCAGCCTGACCGACAAGCAGCTTTTCCACCGGTTTCCCGATTTCGGAATGGACGGGATGCGATGCGATCTGAAGGGAAATTTGTACATTGCCCGCTACGATAAAGGCACCGTCGCGGTGCTGAGCCCCGAGGGCCTTCTCATAAAGGAATACCGGCTGCGGGGCAAAAAGCCAAGCAACCTGACTTTTGCCGGCCCGCAAGGCCAAACCTGTTATGTAACCCTGGCGGACCGGGGCTGCTTCGAAACGTTCGAAGCGCTTAATCCCGGCGCCCAATATTCGGATAAAACCCTTGATTAAAATGAATAAAGCCCCTTTTACCCTGGGCCTGTTAAGCCTGGCCCTGCTGGCTTCCGGTTGCGGTGCGACCAGCCTGGTAAGCACCCCTGTTGAAAATATTGACACCGTGCCTTTGAAGGTGACGGAACTGAGCGAAGAAGCCTCAAAAACCTGGTCGCATGCCGATTTACGCCAGGATACCATCCCCGGTATGAGCGTGGACCGCGCCTACCGCGAGGTAATCGGAAATAAAAAAGGGAAGACCGTGATCGTGGCCGTCCTGGACTCGGGTATCGACCTGGAACACGAAGACCTGAACGACGTGCTCTGGACCAACCGGGGCGAGCGGCCCGGCAATGGCAAGGACGACGACAACAACGGCTATGTGGACGACGTCCACGGATACAATTTCCTGGGCGAATCCTACCACGAACAGTTGGAATCCGCCCGGATCCTGCGCCTGAAGCTGGGGGATGCGGCCCTGCAGGCGCGCGCAAGGTCCGTGCTGCAGGAAGAAAGCAATGAGACCACCGCCAACAAGCAGCGGTACGAGCAAATCCTGCAGGCGGTCCAGAATGCGGATGCCGCGGTAAAGGCCCATCTTAAAAAGGACAGCTACACCAAGGCCGACGTGACCGGGATCAAAACGGAGAATGCGGAACTACAGCAGCACCTCGCGGTGCTCAAGCAGATGTACGCCTTTGAGGACAGCATCGACGAGATTATCAGCCAGCTGAAAGAGGGCCTGGATTATTTCTCGGACCGTCTGAACTATCATTTTAACGTGGACTTTGACGGCCGGGCCGTAGTTGGTGACGATCCCTACGACCTGAACGACCGGGGATATGGCAACGGCAATCCGCGCAACCGCATGGAAGATGAATCACATGGCACGCACGTGGCCGGCATCATCGCGGCGGAGCGCGGAAACGGCCTCGGGATGGACGGAGTGGCCGACAACGTGCAGTTAATGGCCGTGCGTACTGTGCCGGACGGGGATGAATACGACAAGGACATCGCCCTGGCCATCCGCTACGCGGCGGACAACGGCGCCCAGGTGATCAATGCCAGCTTTGGCAAAGCCTTTTCCCCCAAAGCCGAATGGGTATACGACGCCATCAAATACGCAGCGTCCAAGGATGTCCTAATCGTGCACGCCGCAGGAAACGACGGCCTGGACCTGGACAAGCCAGAAAACCCGAATTTCCCCAATGACCAGGTGGGGACCGGGCCCGAGATTGCAGACAATGTGTTGACCGTAGGCTCCCTGGACAGCGATTACGGTTCGGAAATGGTGTCCTCCTTTTCCAACTACGGTAAAGTGAATGTGGACATTTTTGCGCCGGGCGGCCAGATCTATTCCACCATGCCCGGAAATGAGTACGAATTCCAGGGCGGAACCTCCATGGCGGCCCCGGCCGTAGCCGGCATTGCGGCCATGGTCCGTTCCCATTATCCGAAGCTTACCGCCCCCCAGGTCAAACGGATCATCATGCAATCCGGGCTGGCGCTGACCCCACAGGTCGTGTTGGGAGGCAATCCCCAGAATGCCAAGAGTTTTAAAGACATTTCCGTTTCGGGACGGATCGCAAATATGTATAACGCCCTGATCCTTGCAGACCGCGTTAACAGCGGCAGCCTGCAACTCTAAATCTGCTCTATGAAAAAAATCTGTCTGCTGGCCCTCCTTTGCGGCGGCCTGAGTTTTGCGCAACGCGGATCCACGTCATACTGGCAACAGCATGTCACTTATGACATGGAGGTAAGCATGGATGTGGAAACCTTCCGCTATACCGGAACGCAATTGCTTACATACACCAACAATTCCCCGGATACGCTGCAAAGAGTATTCTATCACATGTATTTTAACGCCTTCCAACCGGGCAGCGAGATGGACCTCCGGCTCCAAAGTATCGAGGATCCGGACGGGCGGATGGCTCCGGGCAAGCAAAGCCGAATCGCGGCGCTGGGGCCCGATGAAATCGGTTATCTGAGGGCGCAATCGCTGAGCCAGGACGGTAGCGCGCTCGATTACAGCCTGGAGGGAACCGTATTGGTAGTGCCTTTAAAAACCCCGCTGCTCCCCGGAGGAGAAACGACCCTGGAAATGGCCTTTGAAGGCCAGGTGCCGCTGCAAATCCGACGCTCCGGCCGCAACAGTTCGGAAGGGGTGGCGCTCTCCATGAGCCAGTGGTATCCCAAGCTCGCCGAATACGACTTCGAAGGCTGGCATGCCGACCCGTACATCGCCCGCGAATTCCATGGCGTATGGGGGGATTTTGAGCTGAAACTTACCATTGACAAGGACTACACGGTGGGTGGGACCGGCTATCTGCAGAACCCGCAGGAAGTGGGCCATGGCTACCAGGCGCCGGGAACGAAGCCCGACCGCACTCGCGGAAAGACATTAACCTGGCATTTTAAAGCCCCGAACGTACACGACTTTATGTGGGCCGCGGACCCCGAGTATATCCACGATACGCTGCAAACCGATTCCGGGGTTACCCTCCACTTCTTCTACAAAGACAAGCCGGAGATCCGGGAAAACTGGAAGAACCTGCAGCCCAAGGCAGCCGAGGCCATGGATTTCTTCAACAGGAACATCGGGCCCTATCCTTATGAACAATACTCCATCGTCCAGGGCGGGGACGGCGGCATGGAATACGCCATGAGCACCCTTATTACCGGGGAGCGCTCTTTCGGCAGCCTGGTAGGGGTAATGGTTCACGAAATGGCGCACTCCTGGTTCCAGCATGTGTTGGCCAACAATGAGTCGCTAAACGGATGGATGGACGAAGGGTTCACCACCTTTATCTCCTCGCTCTGCATGAACCAGATCATGGACCAGCAGCAGCAAAACCCCTTTGAGGGTTCTTACAACGGCTACTACAGCCTGGTGAATTCCGGGCGCGAACAACCGCTGAGCACCCATGCGGACCGCTTTGACTTTAATGCGGGCTACGGGATTTCAACCTACAGCAAAGGCGCTGTGTTCCTGGCGCAACTGGGGTACGTGATCGGACAGGACCAGCTGATGGAAACGCTGCGACGCTATTACCGGGAATTCCAGTTCCGCCACCCCACACCGAACGACTTCATCCGCGTGGCCGAAAAGGTCAGCGGGATGGAACTGAGCTGGTACCTGAACGACTTTACCCGCACCACCAACACGGTGGACTATGCCATCAAGGAGGTAGCTGCGGAAGGGGATAAGACCCTGATTACACTGGAACGCGTCGGGTTGATGCCGATGCCCATAGACCTGTTGGTCGTACAGGCGGACGGGACACGGACCACCCATTACATGCCGCTGCGGATGATGCGTGGGGAAAAGGCCAACCCCTATGCCGGCATCGACCGGAAAGTGGAGGCCGACTGGCCCTGGGCACAGTCCGTTTACGAGCTGGTGCTGGATGTGCCTTTTGAAGAGGTACAGGCGGTGGTGCTGGATCCCTCGGGCCTGATGACCGACGTGGACCAGGAGAACAACCTGTGGCAACCGCAATAAACCTCAGGGTTTTCCCTCCTTCTGGCGATACCAGAAGGTCTCCTCGTAATCCGAATTTCGCGCCGCCCGCTCCCGGTTGGTAAGCACCAGGTGCGTCCGGTCGCGACGGTAGATCCGGTAACCCAGCAAGTGGAAGATCGGTTTGCTCAGAAACCGTGCGATGCGCAGGTCCACCAGCAATTTGTCGCTGCCGGATTCTTCCCATCGAATCCCCGGCAGCCAGGCCAGCATATTCTGAAACCGGAATTTCCGGAGCCAGGCGGAAAACCGGAGCGCCCATACCGGGATCCTCCGGATCAGGAAAAAGCCTTCCTCTCCCTGCTTCTGGTAAAGCGGCATAAAGAGGATGCCCTTCTTTTTCATATAGATGGGCACCCCATCGTCATGGGCGAGCAAGTGTCCCCGCTGCATGGGCTCAAAACTCCGAAGTCCCGAAACCATCCGGAAACGTTCAGGCTGTTGCAGGGCATGCCGGTAAAATACCTCATAAAAGCGGTGGTCCCCTTTTGCTGCTTCCCGAAGGCGTACCCGGCGGTCCTCAAAATCCGGATCACGGCGGGCTGGCAAAAGCCCGGCGTACACCAGGGCCATCCGCACAAAGTCCGCCGCACGGTCCACGGAGCGGATATCGCTGTGCTGCCCGGATTCAAAGCCTATGGAAACATATCCCCAGCGGTTGATAAAACTCAGCAAGGGGCCTTCCAGGAACTCTTCGATCCCCAGGATCACCGGCACCGGGAAGAGTCGGGCAAACTTCCGGTTGATCACCGCATCATTCATGGTCACAAACGGCAGTGTGGGGCTGGAAGTGGTGTGCAAGTCAATGAAATAGAAGGGCGGGGAGGACGTCTCCCGGATGTGCTTCAGGAGCTTGTAGATCTCGTGTAATTCCTGCTCCTCCGAGCTGCGATCCGGTTCTGCCCTGCCGCCGATCGCTGCAATCCGCTGGTCCGTCCACATCCGGTTCAGGTCCTGGTTCAGGTAGCGTTGTTCCCGGGCCAACGCCTGCAGGTTGCCGCGAATCCCGATCAGGGTGCCCGCGCTCAGGGCCTGCTTCCCCGACAATTCGCCGAAAACCCTCTCGAGCGCCTTAACCCCGGCCGGTTCGTTCCCGTGAATCCCTCCGAAACAGACTACGGTCGGACCGGGTTGGCCGCTCCGGCAGATGCCGATCAGCCGGCCTGCCCGCTCCCTCAATATGGGTTGGTCCAGCACGTCCATATGTGAAGCGTCAGAAATCATTGGTCGTGATCAGGCCAGTCAGCAACTTGCCTTCAACTACAGGCAGGCAACTGATACCGTGTTTTTTCATGAGTT